>JAPUKJ010000203.1 GCA_027295705.1 Ignavibacteria bacterium
AGTTTAGTGATACGTTGATTCTGTTTACAGTGTCGTGCAAGTGCTCAGGCTGCAAGTGGCTGTAGACCTGTGTCACGGCAATGTTACTGTGGCCTACTAGCTTCTGCACCTCGTACAACGAAACGCCGTCCTGTACTAGCCAGCTTGCGAATGTATGCCGGAGGCTGTGGAAGCGGAGCCTGTCGTCTAAGTCAAGACGGCGGATGTATCTTTTGAGTTTGTGTGTGACCCAGTTGGCCATCACCTTACTGTCATTCAGGCTGAAAACATACTCGCATGGCGATGAATTTGCCCTCTGCATCAGCAGGTGGTAGGCAGCATCACTGAGTGGAACAGTTCGCCGCTTCCCTGTCTTTGTCTTGAACGTGGGATTGCTCTGGATGTGTGCGAGATGCCGCGAAAGGTCAACATCTGCCCAGCAGAGGTTCACGACTTCACCACGCCGCATCCCTGTTAAGGCTGCAAACAGGACAATATCCCTGAGCCACCCCTCTTGGATGATGGAAATAAGCTTCTCAAAATCTGATTTGCTGAAATAGGCAGGGGCCTTTTCTGGCAATCGAGCAAGTTGAAGCCGTTCAAAGGGGGACTTTTCAAGAAGTTTCCACCGTACGGCAATATTCATTGCTGCTTTGAGCGCTCTCAGTTCTATGTTGACCGTAACAGGGGAGATAGTTTTCAATCGTTGAGTCTTGTACTGGTCGAAATGCCACGCTGACAGAGAAGAAAGGGAAATATCCCCTGCAAAAGAGAGAAGATTATCCATAGCCCTTCGGTATATGGGCAGGGTCGTAGCTGAATAGTTAGTCTTAACGTAAGAGAGAAGCTCAGATGAAAAAACTGAGAGAGGTATTCTCCGACGTGCAGAGGTTTGGCTGGATTCTTTGAAGGAGCGAAAGAACTTCAGCGCTTCCGCTTTGCGTCTGAAGTGTGTGGAAACTTTCCTCTTGCGACCAGCTTCATTAACGTACCACACATAGTAGATGCCACCACGTTTGGAGAGGTACATAAAAAAGCCTCCTTATTTGGAGGCGAGTGGCAACCACTTTGGCAACCAGTGAGTGAGGGACTATCCGAAAAGTGCCAAATTCAAGTGGACAGGGGCAGAATCGAACTGCCGACACACGGCTTTTCAGGCCGTTGCTCTACCAACTGAGCTACCTGTCCGAATTTTTCCAACCTTAGCGAGCGAGAGCAAAGCTAAGTTTGCCAAAAAACAGGATCCCAACGCCTTCTGGTGGGATCCGAATCTAGCATCTCATTCTTTCAGGCCGTCGGTGTTGTTACCAAGGCTGCGCAAGATACAGAAAGAGTCGGAAATAATCAAAAAGTGCTACTCTAATCCCTGTGCGTTCTTCTGCCCAATGTACTGCACGACATCCTCCCCTCCGTCAACTCTGATGACATTGCCAGATATAAAATAAGCCGCGTCATGACCAAGCAGGGCAATCGCGTTTGCAACATCCTCTGCGTTGCTGTTTCGCCCCGATGGGTTCCTCGCCTTTGCCACCTCCAGCATCTTCGTCGCACCAGGGATTTTCCGCAGTGCGGGTGTGTCTGTGACGCCTCCTAGGATTGCATTGGCAGTGATACCCATAGGACCAAGTTCCAAAGCAATCTGCCGTATGTACGACTCCAGAGCCGCCTTCGCAGCAGACACAGCTCCATAATTCAAGAGAACAGAATGGCCACCTGATGAGGTCATCGCAAAGATGCGTCCACCGGATTTTATCAGTTCCCTTGCAACAATGCCCTGAGTCCAATACACAAGTGTGTTTGCCATTACATCCATTGTCATCTCGACTTGCGCCTGCGTAAGGCACTGCTCAGGTTTCTTCGAGACCAAAGGCTTAAGACTGCCAAAAGCGAGGGAATGCAAGAAGACACGGATAGTGTTGTTTGAATCCGCTTCAAATTCTTTCTTCACTGTGTCCAGCGTCTCGTTTCGTTTCTTCGCATCTGACGCATTGATGTTGAAGAAGCGTCCTTGCACACCACACGATTCGACGTCCTTGACAATTCTCTGTGCTGCAGGCACAGTTGCAGCACGGTCGAAGTGAATGCCAATAATATTCATTCCATGCCCAGCAAGTACCTTGGCTGTAGCAGCTCCAAAGCCGCTGGATGCTCCGAGTATTAACGCCCAATCAGTCTTACTGTATGAGAATGTTGAATTCACATTTTCCTCTTAAACTAAGAATAAATGGCGTTGTGAACTGTGCCAGGAGTGAAGAACTATTTTGCTATTCGACTGTAACGCTCTTTGCCAAGTTACGTGGTTGATCAACGTCTGTTTCCCTGGCAATGGCCATGTAATACGAGAGAAGCTGTAATGGGATCACATTGATAATGGGACCGAAAAACCCATACGTCCGGGGCACAGGGATGACGAATTCTGCCATCTCCTCAATTTCACGATCATCTTCGTTCGCAACTGCTATAATTCGGCCTCGTCGAGCACGTACTTCGTGAATATTGCTGATGACCTTATCATATATACCATCCCTAGGCACGATAAATACCACCGGCATGTTTTCATCAATCAGCGCAATCGGACCATGCTTCATCTCCGCAGCCGGGTATCCCTCGGCATGGATGTAGGAGATCTCCTTCAGCTTTAGGGCTCCCTCAAGTGCAACAGGAAAATTTGCACCACGGCCGAGATAGAGGAAGTTCCTCACATCCTTGAACTCGTTCGCAAGGGCCTGGATCGTCTCTGTTTGTTTCAATATATGTGCGACCTTATCGGGGAGACTAGCAAGCTCCTTTGCCAAAACCTTACCATCCTCCCGAGACATGCCCTTGGCACGTGCGAGCATTAGCGTGATGAGGGCAAGGACTGTCAACTGAGAAGTAAATGATTTTGTAGAGGCAACTCCGATTTCGGGCCCAGCGTGCACGTACACTCCGCCGTCGGACTCTCTCGCAATGGTACTTCCTACAACATTCACAATACCCAATACTGTTGCGCCCTTCTTTTTCGCCTCGCGCATCGCTGCAAGGGTGTCGGCAGTTTCACCGCTCTGGCTAATCGAGAATAGAACATCATCTTCCCCGATTATCGGATTGCGGTAGCGGAATTCTGAGGCATATTCTACCTCGGTCGGGATTTTCGCTATTTGCTCTAGCATATATTCGCCAACCAGCGCAGCATGCCACGATGTACCACATCCATTAAGAATGATCCGCTTTGCCTTCAGTAGTCTCTCCATTACATCCGTCAGCCCACCGAGTTTCACGTCCCCTTCATCCAAAAGCAATCGGCCACGCATTGCATCGCGTATCGTTTCTGGCTGTTCATTAATCTCCTTCATCATGAAATGGTCGTAGCCGCCACGTTCAATCTGAGATAACTCCAGTGTAATCTCCTCGACGACTTTATCAATTTTCACATCGTCAATTGTCATCGTCTGGAAGCCTTGAGTAGTTAGCTCAGCAACCTCACCATCCTCAAGGTATACAACCTGACGCGTGTACTCCACAATCGCCGACGCGTCAGATGCAACGAAGTTTTCACCTTCCCCGACCCCAATGATGAGCGGACTTCCTCTACGGGCGACAACAATCTTCCCGCTATCACGTGTAGAAAGCACCACCAGTCCGTAGGTTCCCTCAACTTCACTCAGCGCCATCCTGACAGCAGAACAAAGATCGTTCGTTCTTTCAAACATCACCCCAATGAGATGGGCTAACACTTCGGTATCGGTCGAGGACTCAAAGGTGTGGCCTTCGCGCAAGAGCTTCGTTTTGATTGCGAGATAGTTCTCAATTATGCCATTGTGGATGATCGCAATTTCCTTCTTCGCATCCCAATGTGGATGAGCGTTTGTATCATTTGGCTCGCCATGCGTCGCCCAACGCGTGTGCCCAATCCCGAGTTGCGCATTCAGTTCGCTATTGCCAGCATTCAGCAGGCTCACCAAATCTGCAACCTTCCCGGCCTTTTTATGGATACTGAATTTGCCATTCATTACCAGCGCGATGCCGGCAGAATCATATCCCCTGTATTCAAGTCTGCGTAGACCTTCAAGGAGTATGGGAACACAATTCCTTGGTCCTATGTAGCCAACGATACCACACATAATAGCTGAACCTTGTTCTAAAGTACCTGAAAATAAAGAAATCTTGCCTGAAAATCAATTAGAGCCAGGAACCAGACCAATCACGCCCATCATGCGGCCAGACTTCTCTCTGTCTCTGCGGAAGGAATGAAAGAGGTGAGAGTCACATATCGTGCAATGAGAGCTAACTTCAATTTGCGAATTTGGAATTCCCAAATCGGTAAGCTGAGAGATACTGGCTGACTTGAGGTCAAGGGTAACCCTGCTCTGATCGTGCTTGAGAAACTGCGGTGCGAATCGTGAAGCCACATCATCACCAACTGTATAGCAGCAAGAACTTACACAGGGACCAATATACGCAACGATGTCTTTGGGATTGCATCCATACACATTATCCATCATATTTGCGGTGGTCCAAACAAGGTGCGTTGCTGTTCCGCGCCACCCCGCATGAACTGCTGCTACAACTTTCTTTTTGTTATCAAGGAGAAAGATGGGAGCGCAGTCCGCCACAGAAACACAAAGGAAAACTCCGGGAACATCAGTCACCAAGGCATCACACTGTGGGTAGGTTCCCGCAACGTCCGCGTACTTCACGATGTTACTATGAACTTGCATGGGGATTGCAAGGTCAGCGAGTCCAATCTCCAAACTCCCGAAAAATAGTTCGCGGTTCTTCACTACATTGGCATCTAAATCCCCAACGTGGAACGATAGATTCATCCCGAGCGGCGGTGGGCTTACGCCTCCTAGTCGTGTACTAAGCCCAAATTTAACAAAGGGATTCGCGTCAAGAATGGCGGGACGATTTACCGTCATGAGGGACTCATAATCGGTAAGACGATAGTCACAGTGGTTCCTTGCCCTGAAATACTATCGATTGAGATGCTGCCTCCAAGGTCATCTACCGTTCTCTTTACAATTGCAAGTCCAAGGCCCATTCCTTCCGTCTTCGTGGAAAAATTAGGCTGGAAAAGTTTTCGCTTAGTATCCTCTGACATTCCCACGCCAAAATCGCGGATAGTAACAACAAGATCATTAGTCCGTTTCTTAGTCTTGATATCCATTTTCCCCGATTCATCCATTGCTTGAATTCCGTTTCTGATAACGTTGATGAACGCTCTCCGGAGCTCTTCACGATCCGCCATGATCTCCGGAAGACTATCTTGCATATCTAACTTAAATCTGACCCTTCCCCCCTGCCCAAATAATTGGATCGACTCTGAAAGAACAGCATTAACATCGCAAGGGTGCAACTCCCGCTTGGGCATCCGTGCGAAGCGCGAAAACTCGGATGCAATGTGACTGAGTGTCTCGATTTGCTCTATGATAGTCTTGCTGACTTCGTCGAACACCTGGCCAAAGTTCGACACCTTATCCTTGTACGTCTGGCGTAAGTGCTGCAGCGAAAGTTTCATGGGTGTGAGAGGATTCTTGATCTCATGAGCTACTTGTTTTGCCATCTCTTTCCATGCAAGCTCACGCTCGTAAAGGATCAGGTTCTCTCGACTGTGCTTCAGATCTTTTGTCATTGTCTCAAACGATTGAATGAGCTCACCTATTTCCCCGTCAGCCTTCTGCACCCCGACGCTAACGTCAAGTTCTCCACGGGACACTCGTTTGGTTGCTTGTGTGAGTCTATGGATAGGGGCGGCTATTCTATTCGCGAACGTCGCTGCGATAATGAGGACGGCAAAGAGAACTAATCCATAGACACCAAAGATCAACGCGTTCTGCTTGGCCACTTCTTTATCGATCTCGTCTTGCCGGTATAATGTGGGAACTGACACGATACCCACGACCTTTTCGTTGTCATCAACCAAGGGCGCGTAGCCGACTGCATATTGGTAAAGGCCAATATTCTCGGTTTCCAAGTGAAAGCGCTTTCCCTTTACAATTACGTTTGCATATGCACTCCCGTTCACTCTCCAGTCAAGGAGTCCGGCCTCGTAAAGTTCCGGGCTGCTGCTTATCTCCAATCGATTGCCGACATAGAAATTAAAATCTGCGCCCACCTCCGACGCCAGCTGTTCGGCCACAAGAGGCAACAAGTCTGATCTTGCGGACTCTGAGCTGGTTTGTAGCAACTGAAGGATATTTGAGCCAACACTACTGGTCTCTTGTCGGAGACGTTTTGTTGTACTTTCCATGAGACGTTCCCGGGCTGACAGTCTCCCGTAATAGGCTATGATAACAAGGGGTAGAATCGCTGTGACTAATAGAGCGATCAATAGCTTGTCTCTAAATGTGAATCGATACCTTCGCCCTTTTGCCCAACGCACCAACAGGTATCCAACGACGAACGCCAACGTCACTAGCGAATAGTACACCGCCACTTTTACAATGTTCAAAAGCTTCGAAAAGAGATCTAACCGTGGAAGGCTAAGTGCTACAATCTCTGTTCCATCCGTTGGACGCGGCACGAATAGTGTTTCATAATCTTCATCGCCAATCGTCTCATTCAGCCACAACGAACTCACAAGTGGATTATCGAATCTCAGTTGAACTGCCTCAGGGAGCCTATGTCCGATTGGCAAGGAACTATTGTTCGAAGTGAACAGGACTCCATTTCGAAACTCTGAAACCGTAATTGGCCGATAAAACGACTCCAGGTTTTCTTGGGAGGCACTTCGCAAGATTGCTGGACTCTCTCCTCTGAATAACGCCTGCTGTCCGGCAGAAACAATTACAAGCGCGTGACCAAGAAGACCTGTCGACGAGTGAATCGGAACAGAGCCCGAATATATTCTGACTGCATTAATGCCCGTACCTATCTCCTCTACTTGGATATGCTTTCCATCGCTGAACATGCGTGGAAGGCTGGTCTCCGAGGCAAGGACCCCATGACTTCCAATAGTGAATCGACTGATGTCTCTTCCCACTGTATCCAGGAGAGCAAAGATGCTGTTGTAGCCTTCGCGGCAGGCAGAACTCTGCGCCCATCGCATCAGAGCAAGTCGATTGATCTCCTCCCGGTCGTCACTTAGTAAAACGTCTACCGTCTCATCTGTTGCAAAACTCTCGAGGGCTTCGTCGACTACAAACGTAAACCAGCTGTCAACTGGCCTTAAAACCTCTCCTGCAAAAACCTCGACACGATGCCGATCCTTCTCTTGAACGTTCTGGTCGAGCTGGAGGTAGAAAAAAATTGTTGCCAAGCCAAGAGCAATCAGGAAATTTCCGAGCGTAGGAATGGATTGAGTCCGGGTAGCGCGCTTGTAGAGATGATAGGCAAACGCTAGGATAGATGCGCCAAAGAGGAATCTGTAGCCAATCGTCACCAAAGGATGAGCCTGCACCACCGCAAACAGAATGCTGCCTATCACAAACAGAACACCTACCATGATCCATGAAGGCTGGCCCCATCCATTTTCAGGCGATTTTCTGGAGAATAACGTCAGGATCAATGATGTCAGGGCAACGACAACAACAATCAGACAGAAACTTATGAGAAAGAGAGTGGATATCATCAGGCCCAATTGATAGGATGGAACGACCACAGTGGGATCGTTGTAGTACAGTATCGAATCAAACACAGCACTGCGGATTACTGCAGCATAACCTCGGAGGAGAAGAAAAATGAGCGAAGTGGCAGCTAGAGCAACAACCAGGCGAACAGCTCCTTTTCTAGGGTACCACCATGGTGATTTGGTCCTCAGATCGCTGATCAGATATCGAGCGACCACCATGATGTTGACTACGAGAGCAAGCGCCGTCAGTGTGAATTCGCCTATAGACTTTGACAGACCTGCGCCAAATTTAGAAGCATAGAAGCTCGGATCGAAGATACCTGCGCCAAAATACATCGTTGGAATGTCAAACCAGAGTAACACATAACGCGTCAACCAGATGAGTGAGGATATGGCTAAGGCACGTACCAGCTTGGATCTGTAGCGAATGACGCGTCGCCAGGCCGTAACAAAGGTGATACCTATGAGGAGCGCGACCAATAAGCCGTTGAAACGCTCAAAATAAGTATGGACTTGATCGGAATAAGCCGAAGGTGCAGGACGAAGGATGCTAACCACACCAACCCTACTGCTGTCGATGCCGAATAAGGTCGCCGAAGAATAACGACCGTCTTTGCGAAGCTCAGCATCTTGAGCAAAGTTGAACTCAACCGTCACACCAAGATCTTGGCTCAGTCTATCTGCTAGACCCTCACGTCTGACGAATTTGTTATCAAGGGGATAATTCACTTCGATCGTGCGTCTCACAAGAACTGCGCCTATAACTTCACCATCGATCCTTACCGGCGTTGTAACAAATAGTTCCGAATATATTGGCGAGGTGGTCACATATGAGCTCAGACGGCCATCCAAAGCAGCAAGTACTTCAGGTCGATGAGGTGAACCACTATTTCCATACCATGCTACCAGGTCGCCTCTCCGGTCATAAACTTCGATCCCCACACCTTGTTTCCGACTCATTGTCGAAACCTGGTCAAACAAAGACACTTGATCCGTCGTGGCATCAGAAAGATATTTCACGATCACCGGGTATTGTGCAAGTTCCGTCGTGACGCGTCGGGTTATTCGTTGCACGTTGTTGAATTCGAAACTGGCATCGTTGAGATACTGCTCAGACCTTGTTTCAACGACATCTGTCCAATTCTTCTCAAGGTAGGAAAGCACAATAACTTCCAATCCCTTTGAAAATGCCAGAAGCGCAAAAACAAAAAAGACGATATATACATATCGCCTTTTCTTCATCCCGAAAGGGAAATGAGGAACTGGATCTGATTTCATCTATTTGTCAGTAGATCTTTATTTGGGTGATCACCCATCTCTCTCCCGACAACGATAGCGAAACGTACACTTGAGCAAATTCCCGGCTTCCTTTGAAGTTGAAAGAAGCACGCCCTGTCGCGTATGGATTGGTTACAGTCTCTCCGACTGTAGTGAAATCAAAGCTCACTAATCTTCGGGTCTTGAAATAATCTTCGAGCAGATAATAGGCCTGGTTAGCACTGTAGTAACCACGTTCTCCGCCACGCAAGTTCAGGTATACCTCACCGGCCATGTGCTTTGAGAAGATACCGATATTTCCTGTTGAAACACCTTCCTGCACATTGTCAAAAATTCTTCTGCTGTCACTCCGTGTTTCAATAGTTGTGTTTTGACGTTTTAGTTGCGTTCGCTGGGAAATCTGTTCACTGGTGGAGGAAGGGGACAGAATCCTGACACGCGCTGGCCCTCGGGCTTGATGAGTTTCCTTACGGGCTGTCCCGCGCTCAGTGTGGTTTCGCGGCTTTTCCCTATTCCGATCAGCCCCTATATTAGCCTCATGAGTCCGAACTGAACGCTCGGGTCTCTTCTCTTTTCGCTCCTGAGCCAGCCCGCTAGAAAAAAAGCACACAAGCAGACAGAGACAGAATCCAGTACCGACTTTCATGTAACTTCAAATCCTTCCGCAGCCAAATTAATTCATATCAAACAAAAAGTCAATAAACCAACAACCTTCATCTCGTTAGGGAAAGCAAATACTCAACAATGGAGAAAGGTACTGCTCAGCCGGCCACCATCAAATCCGTATAAGCAGCACCAATATTCTCCACTGTTGTCCCCTTACCCTTCGGCACACTTCCTCCCTGCGATCCATGGGTAAGGCGGTTGAGTCTTAACGCACTTTATCCTTGTGAACAGCTTCTCTTGTCTTCTCTCCTGATGTCGCTCTTTTCAACATCGGGTTTGATTGCTGTAGCTGATACGCCCAATCGAAGACGACACGGCCGGGAGAGATATTCGTTACCATGAATTTTGCGTAATGATCATCCCAAGTCCATACGACATACGTATGACCGGCGTACAAGCGGACGTCGTGTGTAGCAGACCAACCGGAATCTGGCGCAATCGTAATCTCCAACAACGAATTAGTGGGCCCCATATCCTGGATATCAGTATCGTCTCGGACGTTCATATATAAGTCGCCACTGAAATTCTCAAAATACATATCAGCCAAAGTGTTGCTATACGGAACCACGCTGTAATCAGAGAAGTCGTATCCCGCGGCCAATGGCTGCTGTCTGTAGTCATTCAAAACCACGTTGTAACCTTCAGGCCGCGGAACATCATAAGCTACATCATGACTCAAATCGCTTTCGTTCCCCTCAAAATCAAATGCGGTAACACCATAGTAGTATGTGAAGCCGTTCCGGGCACCGTCATCAAGGAAGTACGCGCCTCTCGTGGAACCTATCAGTTCATACCGACCATCATATGACGAGCTTACAAAAATGTTATAACCGGCTAGGTCAGACTCGAAGTTTTCATGCCAAAACAGCTCGATGAAATTATCACCCGTCTGGGTTACAAGGCCTGTCGGAGGGCTGGGCGGAGTATAGTCAGGGCCTGCAGATTTGTCGCAGCCCACGAAGAGCAGTGATACGGAAACTAGAACCATGGCAATGGTCTTCATAGAAATCTCTTGTCTCGCTGGTAATACACCCGTGATATTCTCATTCTGTAGGGTTCAAACGATGTGCCACTCTATGGAGGACAAAAAGCGAGAGAACGTACGGGATTACGCAGGTGTGCAAATGACAGAGGCGAAGTTCGTGTAGCAGATGGTATGCACCCGTCCAGAAATGAGGACGGTGGGAAAGGCAAAAGGAAGATGAACTAAAGTGCGAACCAGAAAACCTGGCTATTGTTCATTACCCCAAAAGGTCGCCCAATAAGTCGATATCCGTCAAAGGGGGAATTCTTAGATTTGGACATAAACTTCTGAGGGCTAACGCTCCATTCGGCCACAGGATCAAAGATGGTGAGATTGGCGGTTTCTCCCTCTGCAATTCGAACTTGTGGAAGATGAAGAATTCGACGTGGGTTAACGGCGAACTTTTCCACAAGCTGATACAACGATAGCAAACGCTTCTGCACAAGCTGTGTGACTGAAAGGCCGATAGCCGTTTCCAGACCGACAATACCAAACGGTGCCACTTGATATTCAACTTGTTTCTCATCGAACGAGTGGGGAGCATGGTCAGTCGCAATCACGTCTATCGTCCCATCCTTTAGTCCTTGTCGGAGCGCTTCGACATCGTCTTTTGTACGAAGCGGGGGATTCATTTTCGTGTTGGTATCAAACCTACGGACAGCATCGTCTGTGAGAGTGAAGTGATGAGGTGTAGCCTCAGATGTTACGCGCAGGCCCTTCATCTTTGCCTGTCTCACCAGCTCAGTTGAACCTGCAGTGCTCATGTGAGCAACGTGGTATTGACCCTTCGTGAATTCAACGAGAGAGATGTCACGTGCTACAACCACATCCTCAGCAATGGCCGGCATGCCCGGAAGACCGAGCTCGGTTGCCGTCAAGCCTTCGTTCATCACACCGCCTTTCGTCATCTGTTTATCCTGTGCGTGCTGAATAATGGGCTTGTCGTACATGCTTGCATACTCGAACGCCCGCCGCATAATCTCTGTATCATGCACCGGGTCTCCATCGTCTGTGAATGCAACTGCACCAGCATCGGCGAGTTCTGCCATAGGAGCAAGGTGCTCACCCTTCCGACCCGCCGTCACAGCACCGATTGGATAGACGTCCACCAACCCGCCCAATGCAACCCTCGCTCTGTGTTGAATGAACTTAATAACCGATTCATCATCAATTGCAGGGTTTGTATTAGGCATGCAACACACTGCAGTGAAGCCACCAGAAGCGGCCGCCGTGCATCCAGTGAGAATTGTCTCTTTGTACTCGAACCCAGGCTCCCGCAGATGAACGTGCATGTCGATGAATCCTGGAGCCACAACCTTACCTTTAAGATCAACCACTTGTGATGAAGAGGGCACGCTGATCCTCGTGGAGATCTTTTCAATCTTCCCCCCTATTATGTGAATATCTGTGGTCTCGTCACGTCCTGAGACAGGATCTACAAGCCTGCCTCCTTTGAGTAAGATTTCCATATTTGATGTTTCGTTAATTCCTCGTCGCAAGGAGATATAGAACGGCCATTCTCACTGCAACTCCATTCAATACCTGTTGAAGGATGAGTGAATGCTCGCCATCAGCAACATCTGCTGATATTTCAACATCTCGATTAATTGGACCGGGATGCATGACAGTGATTGCACGCCCCGTCTTCTCCAAGCGTTGTTTAGTAATGCCATAGTAGTTGTGATACTCTCGGATGGAAGGAAATAACCTACCCGCACCGCGTTCCAATTGGATCCTCAATACATTGAGGACATCGACTGTCGGAAGAACTTCATCAAGGTGGTGATACACATCGACGCCGAGCTTATCCAGTTCTCGGGGGATCATTGTTGCTGGGCCGCACACCGAGACTTTTACTCCCATCGTCTTTAACCCGAATATGTTTGATCGTGCTACACGGCTGTTTGAGATATCTCCAACCAAGCATATGTGCAGATCGTGGAGTCTGCCAAACTTCTCTCTGATCGTATAGATATCAAGCAGCGCTTGGGTGGGATGTTCATGCCCTCCATCACCTGCATTAATAACGTTTGCCTCTATCACCTGTGACACGTAGTGTGGTGCCCCCGCCGCTGAGTGCCGCATCACCACCATATCCACTTTCATGGCCTCGATATTGCGGGCTGTATCCTTCAGCGTTTCCCCCTTTGCTAAGCTGCTCCCACTCGCTTGAAATCCTAAAACATCGGCCGAAAGTCTGCGTTCTGCCAGCTCGAACGAGAAACGCGTTCGTGTAGAATTCTCGAAGAACATATTGGCGATTGTCTTGCCCTGCAGCGGAGGCACTTTCTTGATCGGGCGCTCAAGAACTTCGCGAAATGAAACTGCAGTGTCCAAAATAAGCTGAATGTCATCTTTCGGCATCCCATCCAAGCCAAGCAGATGATTACTGTGAAGCGGCATCGGTTATCTTGCCTCCTCTGGCTTTTCTGGGTACATCAAGAGAACAGCGTCTTCCCCGTCAACTTCTTTCATATGAACTCGAATGGATTCTCCGGGTGATGTAGGCACATTCTTCCCAACATAATCTGCCTTAATAGGGAGCTGCCTGTGCCCGCGATCAACTAACACAGCCAGTTGGATAGTTTCCGGGCGACCAAGTTCTATCAATTCATCGAGAGCTGCACGAATTGTCCTTCCCGTGAACAGAACATCATCGATTAGTATCACATTCTTATCAGTTATATCAAAGAGGATGTCAGTCCCCTTGAACTCGGGCTGATCAAGCTTTCCAATCAAATCGTCTCTATACAGGGTGATGTCAAGCGAACCAATGGGCAGCATGATATCCTCAACCTCCTCTATCTTTTTGGCTATCCTCTTTGCTAGAAACTCACCACGGGTCTTGATACCGACGATGGCAAGGCTTTCCGGGCCCTTGTTCTTTTCAACAATTTCATGAGCCAGTCGGGTTATGGTCCGTCCAAAGCCCCCCTCATCGATAATTGTCGCTTTGAGTTCTCTCATTATCAGCGTTTCATGGTAGGGCAGGAGAGCTTAGTTTACCTACAGGCACAAAAAAAACTCCATCCCAACTAGAGATGGAGGTCTTCAAAAAGATCTATTCTCAGAAAGTGAAGCCCAGAGTCTGCCATTTGTTATCCCTTGCCTGCCTCGCAGAGCAGGATTTAAAGGGTAGATGCTTTGGTCACTGTCCTTCTCAGCGCTGCTGAAAATCTCCGCCAGCCCTCTTTACTCGTTGAGTTAGGGTGGACAGAGAACCAGTGACCCTATGTGCCTGACTGCCACATCGAGCTATCGTGCCAGGCAGAGTTTTCCGCAATGATGCGTGGGCGATATAGGACTTGAACCTATGACCTCACGGATGTGAACCGTGCGCTCTAACCAACTGAGCCAATCGCCCGTGAACACATGCTCTCCTGATCGCACATCCCTGACGACCACAGTTTTGCGATCTACTATCCAACAGCCGTTGAAGGGATACGTCTCAGATGCGCACCCAATATACATAAGTCGACCGCCGAACGCAATAGGCAGGCCTTATGTCCATGTCAGGGTCGAAAGAATTAAGTCTTTCTGTTGACTTGCAAACATCGCATTAGCCCGCCCCAGTAGCTTCATATTCTTGTACTGCAAGGTACTGATCTAGACTAATCGTTTAGGAATTGAAGGGAATACCAAGCAATCTAAAGTACGGCTATTTCGTTAACGTTCAAGTTGTGGAAGACAATCGCTTCGCCTTTCGATTCTCTGTCTACTATGAGGTCGACTCAAGCCTGACGTTTCCGTTTTTGCGTCTCTGGGTCCTTGAATATTTCCTTGAACAGACTCTGTGCCTGTAGGCTATTGCCGAATTTCTCTTGAAGATACCGACGACCTTTCTCTTTTTCGCTCTCTACCAAATCATGAAACTCGTTATGACCTATCCCCCAACTAAATTGGCTCATCAGTTCAGTTTGCAGCTGTTTCACCTTTTCAAGAAACGGCGTAGTATCTTCATAAGATTGCCCCAAAACCAAGCTCAACCCTCTCGGAAGGCTTCTATTTACCGCCTGCAAAGTCCAATCAATGACAGATTTTTGGAAGGCTAATAAATCACGACCAGAAATCCGAATTGTCGAGGCTAGTTCATCGTGAGTACCGCCCAACTCATTGACTGTCCTGAATGCGCTTCGACTCGACCAGAAGTTGTCAAAGGGGATATTTTCTCCCTCAAACTGAGGTTGGATTTTTTTCATGGGTTTTGCCCTGAAGACAAAAGAATACTCTCCTACTTTCTCATTGTAAACCTTTTTGCGGGGCCTCAGCACTCTCAGAAAAGATGTCGTTAAGACTGTACCTTCAGGTAAAAGAGTTCAGCGCTATTTGGTGTTCTAGCAAGAGACCGGGATAACGTATCAGAATACCTCTGTCAGGTAATACGAAGCATCAGAGGGGACAAGCTTGACAGCAAGCACAACTTGAGGCTGTTACAATTGTACTGAATCACAGACTTATTGTCAAGCAAAATTCCCTCGCCAACAAGTCCTACGAAGGGGACGAAACCACAGGAGTCCCACGGACCTGGTTAGCTTTTGTCTATTTGCATCTTTCAAATGAAGGTTAACCTCATATCCACCAAAGGCCAAAGCCAGGAATCGACAATATAACTTGAACAGACAAGGGAAACTTTAGAAGGGATACCAAACAGCCGCTAGACAGACTTCTCATCGCAGTTTTCCATCTCAATACTTAATGATCTCCACCATTTTCGTAGGAATGTAAGAGCGGGTGGACCTCAGACCAGCCAGTCTATATGTAGCACTCATCGATCAGAGGATGTTTCCTCTTCAGCATCGGACGTCGCAAAGTATTCCCTAATCTTACTTGTGACTTTCGGCCCAACAATTTCCACAAGCTGATCGGCAGTTGCGAATTTCACTCCCTGAACGGAGCCAAATGCCTCAAGCAATTCCTTCGCCCGTTTCTTGCCAACACCTTCAATGAGGTCAATTTCAGTCTGGAGAGTCCGTTTCGCACGAAGGGAGCGGTGGAATGTAATCGCAAAACGATGCGCTTCATCTCGCACCTGCTGCAGGAGCCGTA
>JAPUKJ010000204.1 GCA_027295705.1 Ignavibacteria bacterium
CCTCACGCTGAGGCAGTTGTATTACCAGTTTGTGGTTAGTGGACGGATACCCAACACAAAGCGATCCTACAAGCGCTTGGCCTCCATTGTGAACGATGGCCGCCTAGTTGGGCTGATTGATTGGAATGCGATTAAGGATAGAACTCGCAACCTGCAGAGCGCATCCCTTTGGGATAGCCCAGCCCAGATGGTGAAGGCTTGCGCAACTCAATACAGGATTGACAGATGGGCGGCGCAGAAAAGCAGGCTGGAAGTCTGGATCGAGAAGGATGCGCTGATAGGTGTGATCGAGAGTGTATGCGACGAGCTGGATGTGCCTTACTTCGCATGTAGAGGTTACGTCAGCCAGTCTGAACAGTGGCGTGCGGGTCAGCGCTTCATTCAGTACGCACGAAAGCACAAACAGCATCCGGTGGTAATTCATTTGGGCGACCACGATCCCTCTGGGCTGGACATGACAAGAGACAACGATGCAAGGCTTTGCTTGTTCGGTGCAGATGTCACGGTGCGTAGAATCGCGCTGAACATGGATCAGATTGACCAGTACAGCCCACCGCCCAATCCAACCAAGGTTACAGACAGCAGAGCCGAGGGATACATTGCGAAGTTTGGCACGGACTCGTGGGAACTGGATGCCCTGGAACCAGCAGTCATACAAGAGTTGGTCCGCGGAACGATCATGGAGTATTTGGATGAAGCGCTCTGGCAAGAGGCCATAGCTGAGGAACAACAAGGCCGTGACCGGTTGGCAGAAGCAGCAGAAGAATTGGACAGGTAAAGGGATAAATGAAGCTGTCGATGGAAATTTGGGGATTCGGATACTGTGATGGGCAGAAGAAATGAAGCAGGATGAAATCATACAACGACTGGAGAGGATCGAGCAGCTCTTAGTTGGTCAAGCGACGAAGCCGCTCACTTTCCTTGAGGCCTGCCAATACCTTGATTGCTCAAAATCACACTTATACAAACTCACAAGCAAAAATCTAATTCCGCATTACAAACCTAACGGCAAGAAAGTCTATTTCAGCAAGCAAGAGCTAGACGCATGGCTCTTGAGGAATCCAATCAGGACAGCTTCAGAGATTGATATTAAGGCTGCTAGTTATGTCGCTGCAAAACCCTAGTAGCAAAGTGGAAGCGAACCCGAGAGTCTTCACTTAGAGGCCACCAAAATCACCTTTTTGTTACTAATGTGTTACTCAGCTCTTGCTAATGCTATGCAATTGAAAGAGTTGAGCTCATTATCCTCTTTTTGAGAGGAAAGGTTGCCTTTGCTCACTCTAGAACCTATTGCTAAACTTTTGAAGTTGTCATATATTGTGGGCAATGTCTAAGAGTGGTCTGCTCACATTTCTTCAGTCCACTGCGCAATAGTCCTAGGCTGGGAGTTAGTAACTATGACTGAACTTATCTTGATTATTGTTACAGCAATTCTTCTGGTAGCAGTGGCTCTGCTTGTTGTCCTCCTTACCCGTGGCTCAAAGGGCGCTGATGTGATTAGTCTGCGAACTCATCTTGGTGCGTTGAACGAAAGCGCGGAGAGGATGGAAAGAGCGCTCCGAGGCGAAATTGCCAAAAACCGAGAGGAAAGTAGTGTTTCCGCAAAACTATCTAGAGAAGAAATGAATACATCGCTGACCTCATTTGCTGAATCATTTCGAGCTCAGATGATGGACATCGCCACCTTGCAGAAGAACCAAATGGATATCTTTGCGAATCAACTCGGAAGTCTCACTCAGACGAACGAACAAAAGCTGGAGAGAATTAGAGAAACAGTTGAAGCAAGATTAAAAACTCTGCAAGATGACAATAGCCAGAAATTGGAGCAAATGCGTGCGACTGTTGACGAGAAGTTACATGTTACATTAGAACAGCGACTTGGGCATTCATTCAAGATTGTGAGTGAACGTCTTGAGCAAGTCCACAGAGGACTCGGTGAGATGCAGACATTGGCGTCTGGTGTGGGAGACCTGAAGAAAGTACTTTCTAACGTGAAAACGAGGGGAATGTGGGGTGAGATACAACTTGGCAATTTGCTGGAGCAGATCCTTGCTCCCGACCAGTTTGCGAAAAACGTTCCCACAAAGCTTGGCAGCAACGAGCGCGTCGATTTTGCCGTCAGGCTGCCGGGCCGTGATCGAGAAAACGGTGTGCCGCTCTGGCTGCCCATTGATGCTAAGTTTCCTCAGGATTACTACCAGAAACTTGTTGAGGCCCAGGAACAGGACAATTCTGCAATAGTTGAGGAAGCAGGTAGGCAGTTGGAAACGCGTATAAAGGAAGGGGCAAAATCAATCAAAGAGAAATACCTCGATCCTCCGCGAACGACTGATTTTGGGATTATGTTTCTGCCAACTGAAGGACTGTATGCGGAAGTACTTCGTCGTCCGGGACTGTTCGAAAAGCTGCAAAGAGAATTTAGAGTAACAATCACCGGACCCACAACGTTGGCAGCGTTGCTGAACAGTCTTCAAATGGGGTTCCAAACCCTGGCAATTGAGAAACGCTCGAGTGAGGTGTGGAGGTTGTTAGGGGAAGTAAAGACTGAGTTTAGCAGGTTCGGTGAGGTTCTAGATAAGACCCACAAAAAACTTCAGGAAGCGAGCAACACAATCGAAACTGCCGCTGCGAAATCACGTACCATAGAACGAAAACTCAAGGATGTTCAATCGCTGCCATCGCAAGGCGCTCTAGACCTGTTAGGACCAGCGGACGAGCCAACTGCTGAGCAGAAGACACCGGATGAATGAACGTAAGAAGTGAGCTCTTGTTGGCAGAATCGGATTTGTCTGGTTCTGCGTTGAAGGTTCATTGTGGTTTTTTGCTGAATTTTCTTATCTTGAGTTGGAATTGCATGCCACCATTTTGCTTGTTCACCTATGTCCACAATCTATGAAGGAGGTTCCTTGGACTCATTACGTGTAATTTCAATTACTTGCATAGTGCTCGCTATGCTTGCATGGATGGGTTGCAGCTCATCCAAGACGGTTACGCGTGTTGAAACAGACACGACGATTGATCTAAGTGGCGACTGGAATGATACCGATTCGCGCCTTGTTGCTGAGGAAATGATAAGAGATGTTCTTTCGCGTCCCTGGCTCGGTGAATTCAAGGGTGAGAAAAAGCGCCCGCCAGATGTTATTGTTGGCACTGTAAAGAATCGCACAAGTGAACATATTCAGACGCTCACGTTCATAAAGAACCTTGAACGCGAGCTGCTTAATTCGGGTCGGGTTAACTTCGTCGCCAACAAGGAGGAACGTGAAGAAGTTCGGGAAGAAAGAGCTGACCAACAGGAGCATGCTTCCGACGAATCGATGAAGAGATTCCAGCAGGAGGCAGGTGCGGACTTCATGTTGCGCGGTGACATCACGAGCATTATCGATCAAGAAGGGGGGGAGAAGGTAAAATATTACCAGGTCAACCTGGAACTTGTTGACATCGAGTCAAATCGCAAGGTGTGGATTGGTGAGAAACAAATTAAGAAGGTCGTTTCTCAGAGCGGTACAAAGTTCTAATGCATTCCTGAGTGTCCTGATCTAATGTCTCTTCTGCAGCTGGCAAACAAAGCGCTGTGGTTTTGTTCCGCAGCGCTTTTGTTTCTGTTGGCGTCTTGTGGGACTTCAACTGAATTCTATCGTACTGTGGAGGATAATATCTCGAAGGGTGAATATCGTGAGGCGATCCAAGAAGTGCGAAGCAACAGATCTGCGTATGGTGACAAAAGCACGGTGCTCTTTTTACTTGACATGGGGCTCCTTTTCCATTATGCTGGAGAACCCGATTCAAGCACCAAGTACTTCTTCGCGGCAGAAAAAGAGATTGAGGATCTCTACACAAAGAGCATAAGCCTGGCGGTTCTGTCGTTTGTTCTTAATGATAATGTGCTTCCATACGAGGGTGAGGATTTTGAAAAAGTACTTATCAATGTTTTCCTTGCGCTGAACTATGCCGAAAAAGGAATGATGGAAGACGCGCTTGTGGAAGCGCGCAAGGTAGACTTGAAGTTGCGCCAGTACGTTAGGGAATATGAGGGCAAGAACAAGTATCAGGAGGATGCATTCATTCGCTATATTGCAGGTGCGATGTACGAGACAGAAGGTGAGATTAACGATGCTTTCATTTCTTATCGCAAAGCCTATGAGGCATACCTCGTATATGAGCGAGAATATGGTACTCCAACGCCAAGCTTTCTTCTTGATGATCTGGTTCGGACGGCGACCTTGATGTCGTTCACAGAAGAGGCAGAATTATACGCCTCGTTAGGGGGGAAACCGTACGACCAAGAGAATCGGACCATGGGAAGCATTCTGGTGATAGCTTACGCAGGGAAAGGTCCTATCAAGGAGGAGATACGACCGACAGTCACCATCCCTGACACAGCCGGAATACTTCACACCTTTCAAGTGGCATTGCCGAGGTTTGTGCCTCGATATCACGGCGAGAGGCAATACGTCGTGACGGCGGTCTCGGCATCTGACTCGGTGCGAGGTCGTACCGAAATCGCTGAGAATGTCACCGCAATTGCCAGCCAATCCTTGGACGATCGGTTGGCGCTGGTCTATCTCAAGAGTGGCGGCCGCGCTGTTCTCAAGTTTCTTGCAGCAGAAAAAGCGAAGTCGGAGATCAGCGAAGATAGTGACTCGAAAGCGAGAAACTTCCTGGCGAGCCTTGCCATTGACCTTGTCGTGGGGGCAACTGAACAGGCCGATACACGAACGTGGCGCACTCTACCGGCGGAATTCCAGCTTGCTCGTCTGAACTTGCCTCCGGGTACTTACACATTAAACATTGCCTCTTCCGATAATCTCTATGCTTTGAGCGATGTAGATGTGAGTGTTCAACCAGGTAAGACGTCATTTGTTGTGGTTGATGATGTGCGTTGAGCCTTTGAATCTGCCGAGAACTCCTTCTGCGCCGATCAAGGAGAATCTTTGTCAGTGCAACCTGGCGGACGCTGGTCATTCGGCAGGCATCATTTTATTTGACTACGCATGAGGTGACAAGGTGAAAATCCTTGTAGCGGGTGGGACAGGTTTCATTGGGAAGGCGCTGGTGAATCGACTTGTTGAAGCACGGCACGGTATTGTGCTGCTTACAAGGGACGCTGAACGCGCTAGAATGTTCAGTGATCCGACTGTAGAGATCGAGCAATGGGACGGGAAAACCGTCGGCACGTGGTTCTCGCATATTGACGGTGCTGATGCGGTGATTAACCTTGCTGGTGAGCCCATTGTAGCTAGGCGTTGGACAGCCCGACAGAAGCAGCGAATCCGCAACAGCCGCATGGATGCGACAAGGGCAGTCGTTGAGGCAATGAAGAAGGCGGCCAAGAAACCGAAGGTACTGGTAAATGGCTCAGCGGTCGGTTACTATGGACACGTTGAAGTTGGGGCCGTGACTGAGACTCATCCGAAAGGAGTTGGCTTTCTGCCCGATCTTTGTGTCGAGTGGGAACAAGAGGCCCAAACTGCTGAGTCTTTAGGGGTCCGCGTTGTAATGTTGCGGACGGGAATTGTTCTGGAAAAAGATGGCGGTGCGTTAGCAAAGATGCTGCTACCGTTCAAATTATTCTTGGGAGGGCCTATTGGGTCGGTCCGACAATGGTTACCTTGTGTTCATCTTGAAGATGTCGTTAGAATTGTGATGTTTGCTCTTGAAAACTCAAACTTCTCCGGTCCGGTGAATGTTGCAGCACCAGAGTCTGTGAACATGAAGCAATTT
>JAPUKJ010000205.1 GCA_027295705.1 Ignavibacteria bacterium
GCGGCTGATGAGAATGGCAAGTTCACAATTGCAGATGTTGTCCCTGGGCAATACACGCTGCGGGCCTCATATGTCGGCTATGAAACTCAAACCCAAGTCATCGACATAGAGAGCGACAAAGTCTCCAGTGTCGTTCTTGCACTGTCTCCAATGTTTATCCGTGTTCAGCCCATTACTGTGACAGCCACTCGTGGGAAAGAGCGTGAGACTCCATCTACATTCGCGACTCTTGAGCGTCAGGACATCCGAGACCGATACACAACGCAGGATATTCCTGTCCTTCTTTCGGAGCTCCCTTCCACCACATATTACACGGAAGCCGGAAATGGCATTGGCTACACCTATCTGAACATTCGTGGATTCGACTCGCGGCGTATCGCTGTCATGATCAACGGCATTCCTCAGAACGACCCGGAAGATCACAACGTGTATTGGCTGGACTTCCCTGATCTTGCGGCAAGCCTGGAAGACGTTCAGGTGCAGCGCGGAGCAGGGAGCGCATTTTACGGTCCTCCCGCAATTGGGGGCTCTGTGAACTTGGTGACCTCGAACTTCGGTCGCGAGCGGCTGCTTGAATTTTCTTCAGGGGTGGGAAGTTACAACACACGGAAATACTCCGCCTCACTTAGTTCTGGTCTCATCGATAACCAGTATGCTGTTCACGCGCGACTGTCCAAGATACTGAGCAACGGATACCGTGATCGTTCATGGATTGATTTCAATAGCTACTTCCTTGGTCTCATCCGCTATGATGAAGACATGATCACACAGGTAAACTTCTATGGTGGTCCGATATCTGATCATCTGGCGTACATTGGTATTCCCAAGTCCGATGTGAAGGACAAGGAGGAGCGGCGAGCTAACCCGATTGCGCGTGACGAGGAAATCGAGAACTTTTCACAGCCACATTATGAACTGTTCCATGAATGGAGAATTACCCCGTCATTGACGTTGAACAACACGCTTTTCTATGTGTCTGGGGATGGGTTCTTCGATTACGATGGTTCGTGGGCGCCGTACTCCTATTTTCGTATTACACCGGCATACGGGTTTAACGTTGTGGGTGATCCGGATACCCTTTTTCTGCCCGGTGCGCTCATCCGGGCGCAGGTCACTAACCAGCAATATGGATGGTTGCCGCGCATTACAGCCAAGCATGAGGACGGTGAGTTCATCGCCGGCGCGGAGGTCCGCATCCATCGGTCGGAGCACTGGGGGAGACTCCAATGGGCACAATCGCTTCCTCCCGACCTCCCTTGGGACCGCCATTACTACGATTACCAAGGCGCTAAGGATATTGTATCTGTTTATGCACATGAATTATATCGGCTGCGGCCCGACTTGACTCTGTTGCTTGACCTTCAATATGTGTATAACAAATACAAACTGCACGATGAAGAGTTCGTCGGGACGGACTTTACCATACCATATCATTTTGTAAATCCACACGTCGGTATTAACTATAATTTCGATCAGAAGTGGAATGCCTACATCAGTGCAGCATATACGACGCGCGAGCCTCGTCTAAAAAACTTTTACGATGCTGCAGAAGCCAGCACACCGGCGTCATGGGGCGCAGTGGTTCCCCAGTTTGCCGTTGATGCAAACGATAACTATGATTTCTCGAACCCATTGGTGAACCCGGAATCGTTATTGGATCTTGAACTTGGCGGTGGGTACTCAACGAGATCGACAAGCGCGGCGATCAACCTTTACTGGATGGAATTTACAGACGAGATTGTCAAGAGCGGGCAGGTAGATAGATTCGGTCAACCGGTGACGGGAAACGCAGACCGTACTCGGCACATCGGTATTGAACTTACTGGTCGAATCGAGATGCTTGATGGTCTTGAGTTGAGAGGTAACGCTACATTCAGTCGCAACCGTTTCGTTCGTCACATTGATTATTCAACAGGCTCCGCGGTTAGCCTAAACGATAAGCCAATCGCGGGGTTTCCAGACGTTCTTGGTAATGCTCGGCTCACGTTCCGACATGAGAATTTTGCCATATCATGGAGTGGGAGATATGTTGGCAAGCTGTATACCGACAATTTCAAGGATGAAGCGAATACCGTAGACCCGTTCTTTGTGAGCGATGCGTGGACATCGTATACATTCGCGCACGTTATTGACAATGTTGACGTAGAGGCGAAGTTGCAGGTCAACAATATTTTCAACAGGCTGTACGCCGCGTATGGTGAAGGGGATGCGTTCTTTGTCGGAGCGGATCGGAATGTATTTTTCAACCTTGCGATCAGAATCTGAACGCAGTCTTCAATGTCGAAACAAGCGCTTATTATTTGTAACGGTGAACCTCCGTCTCGTGCGTTATCCAGAAGACTGGCACGTGAGTCTGCCCTTGTTGTCGCTGTGGACGGAGGCGCAAATATTGCCCGCCGTCACGGAATCAAGCCCGATATCATTATTGGTGATCTTGATTCGGTAAGCCGCTCCACATTGCGATTCTTCTCCACGTCCACAATTCTGTATGTTAGCCGGCAGGATAATACTGATTTGGAAAAGGCACTTGATCTGTTAGCGGCGCGCAAAATCCGGAAAGCACTCATCATTAGTGCAATAGGCAAAAGGATCGACTTTACGCTTGGGAATCTCTCAGTGTTGTGGGCCTACACTTCGTTCGTTGATATCACATTCATCGGTGATGGCTGGAAGGCGATCTCCGTTGGCAGGAAAAAAGTTGTGAAGACAAGAGTAGGCACCACTGTGAGCCTCATTCCGTATGGCGACTGTAGCGGTATCACACTTAAGGGACTTCGGTATCCTCTCAAAAATGCGATGATGAAGGTGGGCGAGATCGGTGCCAGCAATGTTGTTCGCAGCTCTCCGTTCACTGTGGTGGTGAAGAGAGGAAAGATGTTGTTGATCCTGCTAGATAAGACCGTCGGGACTGGTAAAAAGTCCTGATGGTCACTTTCGCGACGATAGATCTGATCATAATAGCAACCTACTTTGGACTAGTTCTGTTGATCGGATTTCTCTCTGCGAGACGGGGATCCGATGCTGCGGAGTTTCTTCTCGCCGGACGGTCGCTCACTCTTCCGCTTTTTGTGATGACGCTTGTCTCCACATGGTACGGCGGAATTCTCGGTGTAGGTGAGTTCTCATATTTGTATGGTATCTCGAATTGGGTTGTGCAGGGGGTGCCTTACTATATTTTTGCACTGGCGTTCGCTCTTATAATGGCGAAACGCATTCGTGCGACAAACCTCGTCACAATTCCTGACAAACTTCACCAAGCCTATGATCTGAAGACCGCCGTGCTGGGATCCTTACTGACTTTTGTGCTGATGACACCAGCTCCATATATTTTGATGCTCGCAGTTTTGTTGCATCTTGTTAGCGG
>JAPUKJ010000206.1 GCA_027295705.1 Ignavibacteria bacterium
TGGACGTAGAAGCAGGGTTCACGGGGATTTCAAATGCTGACGGAACCATTCAAAAACGTCCGTCAACTCAGGCAGAACGGGCCGCTGCCGAGAATGCAATGAGGGTAGGGAAAAAGGATAACAGACTCGAATTTGAGCTGCACGACGGTCAAGGCAACCGAAAGCGATTGAGAATCGATTTCGATGAGTAGCCACTGAATAGCTGCTCTGTGTTGAATTGTGTCAGGCTTTGTTGTGGTCTCCGAAATTGTATATACATTTTGGCACAAAGGCTACTGTGGAATATGCTCGACGGGCTATTTCATAATTGATAAATCATAATCTCCCAACAGACAATGACATTCCCCTCAGAAGAGCGGGTCTGGCTTCCGCCGATACGTTTGAACGCGCTTTTCATTGCGCTGATCCTGTTGTTCAGCGTACCATTTACATCAGCCCAAGTCTCCACTAAGATTGCGACAATAACATCGACTGAGGCGAGCAGCAACATGCCCCTCTCCCTGAAGGCAGAATTGCATCAGGGTGAGAGGATTGAGCGAGTCTATCTTGTCTACAGGCCATTCGGTGAAAGTGCATACAACTCAATGGAGATGGACATTGTCTGGAATACGGCCAGTGTGACGATACCGGGCAATGAGGTTGTTCCCCCGCTCATTGAGTATTACCTCGTACTAGCAACCCGCTCAGGCACACTAGAGACCTTTCCGCTTAGCGAAAGCGCCGATCCGTTTTCGACGCCGCCTGGAAAGACGCTTCAGATCCCTGTTCACTTTGAAGACCAAGCGAACCTTCAGGTTCTCTTCCTGAGTCCTGAACCGTTCACACGGTTACCTGCAGATGATATACTCATTTCTGTTTCGTTGCTTCGTGCAGATACACTTGTTGTAAAACGGGCGACCCAATTGCTCCTCGATGGCGTTGACATAACTTCAGATGCCGTAATCAGTGACGACATTATCGTCTATGCGCCTGAGAACTTCTCACGGCAGCTCTCACCGGGCAACCATAAGGTCACTGTGCGTCTGATCAATCGATATGGCAACCTTCATCACACGGCAAATCTCATCTTTACGGTCACGGGACAAGTTCCATACACTGCGCGACTTAATGGAGATTTCCACTATGGCGCCTCAGTTCAACTTGAGTCCCGCCGTGAACAAGTCAGCAACCTTGGGACGTGGTACAACAGAGGCAGTGTTCGGTTCACAGGCAAAACGGGAGACTGGCAGTTTACTTCAAAGGTTTTCCTCACATCAGACGAGAAATCTGATCGACAGCCACAGAGCCGTTATTATGGGGGAGTGGAATCATCTTGGCTTACGGCTGGTTACGGTGATAGCTATCCCTCCTTTCCTAATCTGATCTTGAGAGGAAAACGCCTCCGGGGTTTCACTTCGTCAATCAAGCTTGGTTTCTTCAAGCTCGATCTGGCCGCAGGCAAGACGACGAGAGCTGTCGACGGGAATGTGCTCAAGCAGTTTCCGCTTGACAGCCTGGCAGTTGAACAACAGAGAGATTCTACTGCAGCATACGGACAGATAGACGCCCAAACCTGGGCTAAGTTCAGTTACGGCACTTATGCCAGAAACCTATTTGTGATACGGCCGCGTTTTGATATCGATGAACACTGGCAATTCGGTTTCACCGCACTGAAATCGAAGGATGATGTTAGCTCAATTACATTCGGCATTCGCCCTCAAGAGAACATTGTTGTTGGAACCGATTTCTCAGCAACGTTTGATCAGAAACGAATAGCGTTTTCTGGACAGGCAGCATTTAGTGCATTCAACAGTGACATATCCAGCAACACCTTCACGGATGAACACATAGACTCAACATATAAGGACGACAGTGAGGAGATAAAAAGAGTACGGGATATGTTGGACTCCTTCATCACCGTCAACGATAATCTACGACCTCTTTCTTTGAAGAAACTTTCTACGTTCGCATATGATTTGTCGCTCCGTTTGAACTACTTTTCTAACGCATTAAAGTTTTCGTATCTATTTCGAGGGAGCGACTATAACTCTTTTGGACAGACGTTTCTCAGAAAGGATATTCAAGGGCTTAATATTTCCGACCGCATTGGAGTTGCAAACAACCAGATATTCTTCACACTTGGCTTCGAGCATCTCAAAGATAATACCAGTGATCTGAAGATCGCTACCACCTCGTTTCTGAACTATAACCTTGCTGTAAGTTACTATCCGAGGATTAACGGGCCAAATGTTACAGTCGGGTTTGCCCGATACACAACCAACAACGGACTTTCGGTTACAGACCCGGACTCGTTGAGCGTTCTTGATGACGGCACGAGCCGGTTTTTCCTACAAACTTCATACAATTATGAGTTGGGCGCGAAGCATACAGCGTCATTTAACATCTCCACTTCTTCACGGAACGATGAGTCACTCCGACGTTACGATGTGAAAAACGTCACTGTCGCCTTCGGCATTAACACCCGTTATGAGATTCCTTTACAAACAAGCCTAGCTTTTTCCGCGAATTTCAATGAACTGCCCTCCAATCAAATTGTGGGGGAAACACAACGCATAAATTACTCAACGCTATCAGTTAGCGCGAAGTACAGCATCTTGCAGGAAACAATCTCCTTTAAGACTACAGTAAGCCCAACATTTGGTGATTTCAAACGCATGGTATTAGAAGTTGGAACACAAGTTTTCATCCTGCCGACGATGAGTATTCTCGTCCAATTCAGTTCGTTCGATAATCATGGGATCCCAAACGATAATTTCTTGGCTGTTCAGTACCGGTACGATCTCTAGTTCCTCTCAAAAGAAACCATGGCAGGTTTACGCTTCACGGCTGCACAAGAACGTTGGACAACAAAAATAGGTCTTGCGTTTGTTGTCGCGCTTCTGATAGTAGTAATTACACAGGAGGACATTCTGAAACTGGGAATCATCCAGCGCCTCGAACTTGCCTCCATCGATTACCGCTTTCAGTCACGTGGCAGAACCTCCGCAATGAAGGACTCCGGGAATGTTATCATTGTGGAAATCTCGGAAGAGTCCTTCAAATCACTTCCTGAAAAATGGCCGTGGCCACGATCCTATTACGCTCGCCTCATCAGAAACCTCAAAGCTGCTGGTGCAAAAGCTGTAGGTATCGACATCATCCTCAAGGGCAACGACGCGTTTTCTCTTGAGAACGATGAGGAACTTCGAGCCGCCATCAAGGAGTCCGGGATTGTTGTCTTAGCCGGCAAGACCGAGGTGCGGAACGACCTCTACATGCATACAACCTTGACTCAGAACTATGGGAATATTTTTTTTGATGTCGATAGCTCCTTAGGTATTGTAAATATCCGTAATGACGCCGATGGGGTATATAGACGCTATAGCCCCTTCTTTGGGACTAACAGCGGCCTGCGGGTTCCCACGTTCGGCTTTGCCGTTCTCAATAAATATTTTGGGTTTCCGGCACTGACAACCGCAGAGAACTTCTCTGATGAATTCGTGTTCGCCAACCGATCGATCCCAAAGTACGATCCTGCTTCGTTACTCATTAACTTCTATGGTCCTAGTGGAACTTTTCTCCACATCAAGTTCGCCGACGTAATTGACGACGAGCGCTTTGAAACAATAGAGGAGGCTGAAACTGGGGCCGAAATCAACACTTTTAGTGATCCCGAATTCGGATACCTATACGACGGCACCTTCAAGAATAAGATCGTTCTTGTTGGGTCGACGGTTCCAGAAGATCATGACTTGTTCCCCATTGCTACAGCACGTGGAGAACAATCTGGAGACAACCTCATGTACGGGGTGGAAATTCATGCGAATGTCATTGAGAATGTGCTTCGCGGACAGTTCATACGGAAGCAATCAACGTTGACCGAGATACTGGCAATATTTCTTTTCACAATAACTACATTTTTTGTTACATCAGCGCTCAAGAACTCGAAGACGAGACATCACTTTTTGGTTGAAGTCAATGGCTTCTTGTTTACACTAGCTGAAATCTTCATCATTGGTTACGCGGCCCTCACTCTATTCAATGATTATCTTTTTCTGGTCACAGCGATTAGTCCAACAATTGCAGTCCTCGGTGGATATTTCTCCAGTACTGCCTACCATTTCGTCGTTGAACGCAAGCAGCGCATGCTTATTAAGGGGATGTTCAGCACGTATGTTAATCCATCCGTAGTAGATGAGTTGATCACAAACCCAGAGAAGCTGACGCTCGGCGGCGAACGAAAGGAACTCAGTGTCCTCTTCAGCGACCTTGTGGGTTTCACCACATTATCTGAAGGTATCCCACCAGAACAATTAGTAGGGTTGTTGAATGAATACCTGAGCTCGATGACACAGATTATTTTCAAAAACAATGGGACGCTCGACAAATATGATGGTGACGCGGTGATGGCATTCTGGGGAGCCCCAATACCACAACATGACCATGCACTTCGTGCTTGCCTTAGTGCGCTGCAAATGCAGCAGGCACTAGCTCAAATCCGTAGGGTTTGGCGCGAGCAGAACAGGCCTCTCTTTAGGGCGCGCATCGGCATCAATACTGGTGAAATGATTGTGGGAAACACGGGTGGAACTGGAAGGTTCGATTACACCGTTATAGGCGACAGCGTGAACCTCGCCTCGAGATTAGAAGGCGCTAACAAACAATACAAGACGGGCATTATGGTCAGCCAGCAAACGTATGACCTCGTTAAGGACAAGATTCTAGGCCGCGAATTGGATCTCATGTCGGTCAAAGGGAGGTTGGAACCCCTCAAGACTTTTGAATTACTCCAAGAACTAAACGGTACCATTGACCCGGCTTTAGAGCAGTTTCTCGAAAGTTACACTGAGGCACTGCGGCTCTACAAAGGACGACGGTGGGCAGATGCAAGAAGAAAATTTGAGGAAGCGCTTTCCTTGCGTCCACACGATCAGCCTACCCACCTCTACGTTGAACGCACAACGCTCTATGAATCGAACCCTCCCCCAGAAGACTGGAACGGCGTTTTTGTATTGGAGACCAAATGAGCTACCATCGCAGACTCCCCAAGAATGCCTGCTGAACCGAAAAAACCTCTAAAGCTGAGGCTCGTTCGTTCCCTGCTGCAACTAAGGCCGTTACTTCATAGGCTTTTGTTCCTGTGTCAACCAGTACTACTCTCAGTGTATCCATTGAAGGTACATTAACGAGCTCATAGCCGCAAAATGCCGTGCTTGCTATAGTGAAGGTTTCCGGAGACCGCAATTGGACTGTGGAGTCATCGTTTCCGGTCAGACTCATCGTTAGATATGCAAGCTTCTCCAAACCCTCATGACTAATCTGTTGGCGTGCGGTCGCATCAATTTTGACTTCACGTACTGAAATTGTAGCGGCATAGTCTTTCCTTACTAGCCAGATAAAATCGCTCGAATCCTGAGAATCACGAGTTGCATCGAACCAGCTCGATGGTACTCTATAGTGAAGGAAGCCGTCCCGAGAAGTATAATACTCTGAGCTTAGGGGGTAGTCGGAGGGATACGGGAAACTCGCGCATGCAAGAGGTAAAACGGAAGCAGACAACAGAAACCAAAAACTGACTTCCGCGCGGCAAATAGGCATTACAACTCGCCGACGCGTCTGAACTGTTCGGCTTCCAATGTGAACATTATAGAGATGCGGTGTGTATTGCCAAGTTCATTAGTCCCATCAAACTTGGCAAAGGAGTAATCGATACTCAGCTTGGGCAGTTGGATTCCACCACCCAAGGTTAACTGTTTAATATCACTATACCCGAGCCTCAAGGCAAAAAGGTTCTTGTACTGAAACTCTAAGCCGCTATGAAGGTCCAAACTGACGGGACCGATATTTGCTGTAGATGCGTAACGGCGATTTTCAAACCTGATATCAAAATCAACTGCAGGTGCAAAGCGTCCGCCGAACGCCTCGATGAAATATGCGGAACCGACCTTCATAGTTGGCGATATCAACTCATTGGTCCCAGTGTCCCAGGCTAGGAATGTTGTTGTGATATCCTGCAGGTTTGCCCCAAGCACCACGTTATCAAACGGGGCATACCATACGCCGACGTCGAAACCGATACCTGTGGCCGAGTTATCACCTAGTTCCCGTCGGATAATCTTGACGTTTGCGCCATACGCGAAGTCATCCGACTGTTTCTTCGAGTAGGTAAAGTAGAACGCCCAATCTGCCGCATTGAAGTACGTGACCAAGCTGGGGTCGATCCGGCTGAATTCGTTCGTACCATCGAGCACTCTGCCCGTGGCATCAACACCTGCGCTCCGTGTATCGGGAATGTCATCAACGCCCAGCCGAATCAGACTAAACCCAAGACTGGTATTGGCACCAAACGGTATTGCAACCGCGCCGTAGTCGTAGTTGACGAGGCTTCCAAATTGCTCATCGTGCATAAGGGCAATCTGGGGATAGTTAATTCTTGCGAGACCCGCCGGGTTCCAATAGCCGGCAGTAACATCATTAGCTAACGCAACGAAAGCCCCACCCATACCGAGGGCCCTGCCCCCAACGCCAAGAGACATGAACTCGCCTGCATACTTAGCAACGCCAGTCCCCCCGATGGCTTCTCCAGCAACCAACATCACCACAATCAGCGCGCACGTTTTCATTTCTCACTCATTGATCAAACACCCGAACCATTGTCATGGTTGGGACAAATGGAAAATACACCAACTCTGATCACACCAACATCATTTTTAGCTGCAGGCAAAATCAGAAAAACAGCCCTAAAAGTCAAGGACGAAACTCCGCGATGTGATGCCGGTTACGAAATTCCACTACAGTGGTTCAGCTCCCAATTCTCTTATGATCGCTTTAGTTATGGGATGCTCCTCAACCGCCGTTTTCCCTTTTTGCTCAGGAACTCCACTCTTGGGTACGACCGACTTTTGGTACATATTATCTATTTCCACTTCCATGCGTGTCGGTTTGTTGAAAACCTTCAGCAGCAGTTCTCTAAGGAGTTTCTCCTGCTTCTTGATGGATGATGCTTGGAATTCGTTTGCGCAGCCAACGCGCATAACCCCTTCCCTCGCCTCAAGCAGAGTAACCGACTCTAGAACTGAACCAAGCGAGATCCGATGCCGACGAACCTCATTGATAAACTCGGGCCAACGAGAAGCAAGCTCGTCTTCCATCAGCGATGAAGGATGACCTACGCTGGATTGCCTTGAACTAAGCAAACCACGATTTGAAGATGAAGAGTCATGATCCATGCTCTCCCCTCGATCTAACGCCTCCTGTGTCCCCGACTTCCTCCCGGCTTCTTTTACCTCACTTGTGGACGCGCCAATTGTTGACTCGTTACCATTAAGTTTTTTTTTCAGCGCTTCAATCCGCTGAACCAGGACGCTCACTTCAGGTGCACTGTGCATGCTGATCATTTGAACGAAATCTGCTTCAAGTTTGAATCGCGGTTGAGCGCTCCAGCGCATGGCTACCTCCGTTCCATTGAGCAATCGTTGAAGGCGAAGAATATCCGCTAGTCCAAAGAACTTTGCCTCCTCCGCATAACGTTTTTTGTACACGTCCGACGTTTCAATGAGCACCGTCGAATCCGTCGTCTTGGCTATCAGGATATTGCGCAGATGCTCCGTCAGTCCTCCAAGAAACTCTTTGATATCAAAGCCTCGCCCAACGATCTCCTCAATCAACTCCAGTCCACCTTTTGTGTTTCTAGTTTTTATGAGATCAGTGACTCTAAAGTAAAAATCCTGATCAACAATATTGAGTGCCTCTACTATCTGTGCATAAGTGATGTGTTTTCCGCAGAGCGAAACCATCTGGTCGAAAATGCTTTGTGAATCACGGAGTGAGCCATCCCCTTTTTTTGCTATCAGCAGCAGCGCGTCGTCGTCAGCGTCTATTTCCTCTTCGGTGGCAATGGTCTTCAGATTTGCCATGATCTCACCAACTGTAATGCGACGAAAATCAAACCGCTGGCAACGAGAGATAATTGTGGTCGGAACTTTGTGGATCTCGGTGGTCGCAAAGATGAAGAGAATATGAGGAGGGGGTTCCTCAAGCGTTTTTAACAAGGCGTTAAAGGCCTCTTTTGTTAGCATGTGCACTTCATCGATGATGTAAACCTTGTACTTTCCTTTCGATGGAGCATAGCGAACGGATTCACGAAGGCTACGGATCTCATCTACTCCTCTATTGGATGCCCCGTCAATTTCAAGAACGTCAAAGCTTCGCGCTTCGGTTATCTCGCTACAGATTTCGCACTCGTTGTCAGGGTTGTTGTTGACAGGACTGGAACAGTTCACAACTTTTGCAAGGAGTCGGGCAGTAGTGGTCTTTCCAACACCACGTGGCCCACTGAATAGATAAGCGTGCGCCAATCGCTTCGTTTCGATTGCATTGCGTAACGTTACAGTAACGTGACTTTGGCCAACTACGTCTTCAAATTTCAGCGGCCGCCATTTTCTAGCTGTAACAATATATTCGCTCATTGCTGTCGCAATTGTGCATCACAACGATCAAAAACGCTTATCATTATATGTGTTGAACATGGCTATGATGTCCTCGATTCTTGACCTTTCGCGTCGAAGACAAAAATAGATGACAGAGTGCATCTTCAATGTTCTTGATTGGAACAACGGCAAGGCCTTCTTTTACCTTTTCAGGTATCTCGCTCAGATCCTTCATGTTCTCGTGTGGAATGAGCACAGTAGTGATTCCATTCTGTTGTGCTGCGAGCAGTTTTTCGTTCAGGCCACCAATATTCAGCACCTCACCGCGCAGGGTGATTTCACCTGTCATAGCGACATCACTACGCGCCGGCTTACCGCTAATCGCAGAATACATCGCCATAGCCATAGTAACACCAGCAGATGGTCCGTCCTTCGGTATTGACCCCTCAGGTAAATGAACATGAATCTCTTTTCCCTTATAGAATGAGGGGACAAGTCCGAGCTTTCCTGCATTGGAGCGAAGGTAGCTTAGGGCGGCTTGCGCTGATTCCTTCATTACGTTTCCAAGTTGGCCAGTGAGTGTCAATTTCTCCTGGCCTTTCATAATGGTAACATCCACATTGAGAATATCCCCTCCGACACTCGTCCAGGCAAGACCAGTTACCGACCCTACGCGGCTGGTCTCTGGCCGTGCCCGAATGCGAAATTTTGGAATGCCAAGATATTCTTCAATTTTCTGTGCATTTACCACAAACGGTTTCGTCTTGGTCTTTTTTCTCAACCCGTTCTTCCGTTTGGTCGACACAAAATCCTTAGCAACTTTTCTGCAGACGGATGCAACCTCTCTCTCAAGATTTCTCACACCAGCCTCGCGCGTGTACCCTGTAATGATCTTATCAATCGCAGAGCCAGTTATCTCAATATTCTTTTTCTGAAGGCCGTGCTGTTTCAACTGCTTCGGGATTATATGACGCCGAGCAATCTCCTTTTTATCGTGTTGCAGGTAGCCAGGCAGCTCGATAATTTCCATGCGGTCCTGAAGCGGAAGAGGTATACCATAGCGCACGTTTGCAGTTGTGATGAACATGACCCGCGAGAGGTCATAATCTACATCGAGATAATGGTCATTGAAAACAGAATTCTGCTCAGGATCGAGAACTTCAAGCAAAGCCGCGGAAGGATCACCCCGGAAGTCCATGCTCATTTTATCGACTTCATCCAATAGCATAACAGGGTTGATTACTCCTGCCCGCTTCATCGACTGGATTATCTTGCCCGGCATCGACCCTATGTATGTCCTTCGATGACCCCTAATTTCTGCCTCATCACGCATACCCCCAAGAGAAATGCGCACGAGCTTTCGCCCAAGCGCGCGGCCAATCGACTTCGCCAGTGACGTTTTCCCGACGCCTGGTGGACCAACGAAGCAAAGGATCTGTCCTTTCATCTCGCGAACAAGGTTCAAAACGGCAATATGTTCGAGGATTCGTTCTTTCGGCTTTTCAAGTCCAAAGTGATCCTCGTCGAGGATTTTTTTGACATGCTCCACATCGAGATTGTCATTCGTCTTTTTGTGCCATGGCACATCCACGATCCAATCCAGATATCCACGAATCACGGCTGATTCAGGTGAAAGCGGTGGTGTTTTTTTCAACTTGTTGAACTCTTCATTCGCCTTTTCCCCAACATCATTCGGCATCTTGGCGTTCTTAATGGCTTCTTTTAATTTCATCAGATCAGGTGAAGACTCCTCATCACCGAGTTCATCCTGCAGAATGTGAATCTGTTCCTGGATCAGGAACTTCCGTTGCGACTTTGCTATATTGTCGTGAACCTTTGTATCAATCTCCTTTTCAATCTTCAGTACATCATTTTCGGAATTCAGAACTTTAATAATTTCATGAAGTTGCTCTCTGATATTCGTCAGCTGGAGAATTTTCTGCTTGACGTCAACACTCTGCAAAATGTTGGATGCAATGTAGAACAGTTTCCGCTGAGGGTCTTTAGTATTCTCGAAGGCGACCAAGACCTCGCTTGGCACGTTCCGGCATAGATGAACATACTCTACAAACAGACTGGAAGTGTGGCGGAGGAGCGCATCAAGCTCGGAGTCCATAGCTACACGTTCGAAGTTAATGTCCACGTCCACCTCCAAGCCTTTTTCACGCAACGAGATCCTTTTCACAGACGCCTGTACAACACCATCCACCAATATCTTCATCAATCCATTCGGGAGCTTCAAGATCTGGATAATCTTTGCAATTGTTCCCTCGTGGTAGATATCCTCACTGCCGGGCTCCTCGATCACCGAGTTTTTCTGCGCTGCAAGGAAAATGAACTTATCATGGTCAAGTGCCTCGTTTACAGCCCGTAAAGAGGATTGCCGTCCAACCAGCACGGGGAAGATCATGTAGGGAAACACAACAACATCACGAAGAGGAAGAACAGGAAGTCGGGTTGGGATTGCATCAAGCTGATCCTGATACTGTGAACCACCAGTGCTGGTCTCTTGCCGCATGAATTACTTCAGCTAGCTCAAAGTCGAGAAAGAAAAAGGTGTCGGGGGGACACCTTGTACTCATTTCACCAAAAATATACCAAGATAAAACTGGTTTGTCAAGGTAACAACTGAACCACTGTGTTTCATTCACCAGTTTTCTTTTGTGGAAGGGACGCAGGGTATGGGGGTTGTGGAAATTACTAACGAATTGATGGGTCGCGCTTGCGTGTATTTACCTTGCTCGAGGACGCGCTGTGAAATTATGCCTCAAAGAAGTTTACCACTCGGTACTCTCCGCTGAATTAGCGGATGTAAGACATGCAATGAGATCTGCTTCGCTCATCATCGCAACTGCTGAGCAAAGGGTGTTCCCCTTCGTCCATAGAACAACCGTGTACCCATCTGGCCTAGTCTCTGAATACCACCCAGTGCGCTGCAGTTCATCTTTCGCTTTGCTAGAAAGATTCAATGCTTCCCCCTCCAACACAGTCTCCCAGCACACTTGGCAGATGTAGATAACTTCAGTGTCGTGCATATATACGACATGTGCCACAGGCGCACCTGAATACTCACCAAGTAAGCCTCCCAACAGTCTGCAGTCCTTCATTTCAGGAACGAGAACCTGAAACTCTGTCTTCCCAGTGAAAAACCTCTTGAGGATTTCAGGCGAGCCAGACGTCTCCTCCGGTTTCATTTCTCCATTGACTACTGCACGGTAGTTTTCCAAAGATTGCTCAATGACGTTGCTGCCAGCTGAGCGATTGAGGATAAGCAGAACTGCAACAAAAGCTGCGCTGAACGCAATTGTCGGTCTTAAAACTGGCCATCGAAGCAGATCACTCCACCAACGTTTTCTGTCATCATCAGCTAAAGCTGTCTCCTGGTCAAGTCGCTCGGCAATACGCTGCAGCAATACCCCTGGCGTTGGTACCATCTTGACTCGAGTGCGGACAGCTGACTTCGTAATAGACTCAAGCTCGTACTCCGCGCGACACGCCGAACAACCATCAACGTGCTCCTCAAATGACTCAAAAGTCTCTTTATTCAGTTGGTTATCAACAGCAGCACTAACCAGTTTTTGACAATCTTTACAATCCACGATAGGCTGACGAACTTGTTATCAATAATTCAGACTCTCGGACCTCTTCTAGTCGTTTGCAACATAACCGCGTTTCTTTGCGTACTGAAAAAGCATTGACCGCAACAGTTTTCTCCCACGATGTAGCCTTGAGCGAACAGTCCCCAGCGGACAGTTAACAAACTCCGCGATCTCCTCATATGTCAGACCTTCAATATCACACAGAATGACCACAGTACGGAAATCTTCGGGCAGTAAAGCCACTGCGCCGGCAACGTCATCATCGAGCAGGTTCCCGAAAACAGACTCTTGCAGGTCGTTCGAGTCTGTGGTCTCATGTCGTACTGTGTTATAGAAATTCTTTACTTGATCGTAGTCAACGGTTTCAGGTTCCTTTGTTTCCTTCCTGTACCGGTTGATATACGAGTTCTTCAGAATTCGAAACAACCATGCTCGAATGTTAGTTCCCTTCTCGTACTTGTCCCAGAACCTGAATGCCTTAAGATAGGTTTCTTGGACCAGATCGTCGGCATCGGAGCTGCTGTTCGTCATCCGCCGGGCAAAATTGTACAACAGATCCATGTGAGGA
>JAPUKJ010000207.1 GCA_027295705.1 Ignavibacteria bacterium
CGAGACAAAGAAGAGGCTCACCGACCTGTGTTGATGCAGATCTCCGGAAAACGTATAGGATTTCTTGGCTATTACGAAGGTGGAGAGGCACCTGCTGCGACGACGATCAGTCCAGGAGTTGCCAAGCGCGACATCTTATTAATAACATCAGATATGCAAGCGCTGAGATCTCAGGACTCCGTAGATTACATCGTGGTCAACGTTCATTGGGGGACCGAGAAAGCGGATACACCAGGGGTCTGGCAAATTGAATTTGCACATGATATGATTGACGCCGGTGCGGACGCCGTGATCGGGCATCATCCTCATGTATTGCAGGGCATTGAGCACTACAAATCGGGTGTCATCGTGTACTCACTTGGCAATCTTATATTTGGAGGAAATAGCCGAAGCAGCTACGATACGGGGATTTTCGAAATCCAACTGGGAGAAGCTGGGGTGGCCTACAGGTTTATCCCGGTCAGAGTGAGCGATTGGAGGGCACGCGAGCTTCAAGCCGAAAGCGCCGATAGCCTGCGTGACTACGTTGATTATCTATCCAGTTTGATTTCGCAGAAAATGAGTGCAAGGGAGATCAAATGAAATCACGAGGTTTGTTAATTGCGTTAGTCGTAGTTGGAGTGATCGCTATTTTTGCTTTAGGAATTTTCCTTTGGGGCACCAGTGTTTACAATTCACTGGTTGGTCTTGACGAAGGGATCGCCTCTGCCTGGAGTCAGGTCGAGAACCAGTACCAACGCAGGGCGGACCTGGTTCCCAATCTCGTTTCGACTGTGAAGGGCTTTGCGGCTCAAGAAAAGGAAGTTCTCCTAGGGGTAACTCAAGCGCGGGCGAGGGTGGGCCAGCTAACCGTTACTAAAGATGTGATTGATGACCCTCAATCGTTCGCGAAGTTCCAATCCGCGCAGGACGAATTCTCCTCTGCGATCTCGCGGTTGTTGGTGGTTGCTGAAAATTACCCGAACCTGAAATCCAACGAAAACTTTCTTGCGCTTCAAACTCAACTTGAGGGAACTGAAAACCGCATAAGCGTTGAGCGACGACGCTTCAATGAAATAGTGCGAGGTTACAATACCGCAATCCGGAGATTTCCGGCGGCGTCTATTGCAGGATTAGCAGGGTTTAGAGAGAAACAGTACTTCAAAGCTAAGGAAGGGGCAGAGGAAGTACCACAAGTGGAATTCTGATGGATAAAGTATCGAGATCACTGCCCATGATTTGGATGTCATTCTTGCTCACTGCCACTCTGGCTGGCCAGGAAATGGAAATACCTCGTTTGACCCAAAGAGCGTCGGATCTCTCGTCAACTCTTACCCAATCAGAACTCATGAACCTCGAGACAAAACTGCAAGAGTTTGAGGCAGCGACCTCAACACAGATTGTTGTTCTGATGGTTCCGACAATCGGCGAAAATAGTATCGAAGACATCGCAATCCGCGTTGTCGAGAAGAATCTCGTTGGCCAGAAAGAACGGGATAATGGAGTACTGCTGCTTATTGCAAAGAACGATAGACTCATACGTATCGAAGTTGGGTACGGCCTTGAAGGTGTCATAACAGATGCACTAAGCGGACAAATAATTCGCAACGTCATCACGCCACTGTTTCGTGAAGGACAGTATTATCAAGGTGTGAGTAACGGGATCGAAGCGCTCATAGCTGCATCAAAGAATGAGTTTACCGCACTTGAGAGTCGTGATAGACCAAAACGTAGCTCTCCTTTGCTTCTGTTGTTCTTTATTCTTTTCTTCATTTTGAGTGGATTCGCCCGAAGAAGACGTCGATACATCGGTGGAGGATTTAGTCCGATGTATTATTTTGGCTGGGGAGGTGGACGTTCCCGTTCTAGCGGGGGTGGCTGGGGTGGCGGTGGATTCCTAGGAGGAGGTGGGTCGTTCGGCGGGGGTGGTGCAAGTGGTAGCTGGTAGTAGAAAGTGTGGGGGATTACACAATTCGAATGTCGCACAAGGAACTACAGAATAATCTAAAATCCCTTAAAGATGCTCTTGCTTTGCTCGAACCTGGAGAACGCTTCGTAATATGTACACCAACGAGCCAGTATGCTTCGCAACTTGTAGATCCCCTAATTGACGGCCTCGATAGGTCAAGAAAAGGCGTTTTCATTTCTTTTCGGGATTCGCGTCCCAGTCGACTCAGTAAACCTTCCCTTGGATATCTAAACTTCGCCAGCACAAAATCTCTCAAACAAGCTCTCACCCTGCTTCGACCGCAACTCAGACGTGCCTCTCGCTCATCTATCGCGGTTATTGATTCTTCTGTTGTAGGTGATCATTGGATAAGCGGAAGACAGAATCAGCGCGCTTTCTTTATCCAGGCATCCCGCCTGCTACTAAAGAAGAAAATTGCAAGCGTATGGCTGATGTCTCACGACGTATGCGCGTACGATCAACTTGTATCAATCAAGGATGACGCGGAGTACTTTCTTGAAATAAGCAAAATCGGTTCAGATTTCTTTGCACAATTCCTTACCGCGAAAGGTCTCTACCAACGCGATTTTTTCCTCCCTCGGTTGGTCTCTGTTACGCCCACCTCAGTTCACCTGCAAAAAACAACCTTCCAAAATCCGACGTTAATCGGCGAAAGCCCTCCACAAGAGGCTTTGGATCTGGAAGAGAAACATCAAAAGATCTTTGAAGCCGCAAATGAAGGAATCATCATATCTGACATCAAGGGACACTACAAGGAAGTAAACACAAGGGCCTGTGAGATCCTTGGATATGGCAGGGATGAGCTCAAGCATTTACGGCTCGCAGATGTCGTACAACCCGGAACGATGTTCCATACCCTCCGCACTTTAATCCTTTTACAACGCAAAGGAAGAATTTCCGCCGAATGGACTATTAAAAAAAAGAATGGCAAACAAATCAATCTCGCTTTTAGCGCATCATCGACAGGCAACGACCGTTTCATTGCAATCTTCAGGGATGTCACCGATTCCAAGAAAAGCGAGCGCCAGGTTAGACAATCGGAGGAGCGTTACCGAACACTCGTTGATATGTCACCGTATCCGCAGGCTGTTTTCGTCAATAACAAACTAATTCTTCATAACCAGGCGTTTCAAAAGGTCTTCTCATGGATTGTAGACGGGATGGGTTCACCGATTACCATTTCAAAATTCTTTGGCAGGCAAAACAAACCTGTGGTCACGGAGATTGCCAAGATAAGGCCTGAAGATATACAGTCAGGAGAAATATTGAGGCGAGAGCTCCTTTTCAGCACGCCGGAAAAGGAACGGACCTTTGAGGTTTCCTTCACACCTGTGCCGTACGGGAACAAATTCGGAATACAGTGTGTCTTCGTTGAAGTAACCGAAAGAAAAAGCTTGATTCAGGAATTACAGGAAACATCAGGAAAACTCCGTGTAATGATCGACAGTTCAGTTGATGCAATCAGCGTTGCCCAAAACGGGAGGTTCACTTTTGTCAACAAAGCCTTCTTGGATATGTTTGGTTACTCAAATGTCGACGAAGTAATCGACAAGGAAACAACATTAGTAGCGGCAAAAAATGAAAGGAAACGCTTTCTGGGGATGATCAAAAGTGAGGCAGTCGGAACTGATCACTTCGAGTACTCTGGAACCAAGAAAGACGGCGGTTTGATCAATATTGATGTACAAGTACAGAAAGCCTTGCTGGGTGGCCAACAAACAGAAATCGCGTACCACCGTGACATTACACCATTGAAACAAGCCCGGGAGGAACTACAGCGCAAAGCCAAAGCTCTCGAGACTATAAATAAGATATCGCTTTCGGTCAACCAATCGATCCAAGTGGATGAAGTGTATCGCTTTGGGCTTGACGCAACAATGAAAGAGTTGGCCTATGAATCTGGTGCACTCTACATAGTGGACGAGAATAAAACAGATCTTACTATGACTGTTCTCCACGACGTGTCTAAGAAGATTGTTGATACGCTCGGCAAACTGAATATTCAGGAGGGGATTGCTGGCTACGTGGCGAAGACTCGAGAGCCGTTGTTGCTATCATGTGCAGATTATCCCGCGTATTTACCACACAAATCACTTTTTGAAACAGAGCAAATTAATACGATCGCATGGATCCCCATCGTGACTAGCAACTCTATCGCAGGTATCATGTTACTTGTCTCAATGAAACGAAAGCTTGTAGATGGCGACTTCCGAAAAGACTTGGCGTCCGTGGGAGAACTGTTGGGTAAGGCAATTGAGAACGCTAGAACACATTCTCAACTGAAAGAAGCAGAGGAGCGATACAGGTCGGCAGTCGAAAATATTTCGGATGTCATCTATCACGCGGCACCATCTGGTTCATTGTTGTTCATGAGTCCCAGTGTGGGGCGCGTTTTCGGGTACAGTCCCCAGGAATTCTACAGGTGGCCCGACTTATGGGTGAAAGCACTTCACCCCGATGATCGACTGAAGTATTCTCAACGCATCTCTAGTCAAGCTCAGGGAGTCAATGAGTTACATCTCGAATATCGCGTTCTGCCAAAGGGGAAAGCATCGTACCGTTGGGTGCGAGATTCCATCCGATATAACCGTAATGAAAACGGTGAGATCGAGTCGGTTACGGGCATCCTCAGTGATGTAACTGACCGAATAGAACTGGAAGAGGCCCTCACCAAATCTGAAGAACTCAAATCAAATGTGTTGGAAAGCATCCAAGAAGGTGTTGTGGTGTATGACACCGACTTCCGGTATGTCGACTGGAACAAAGCAATGGAGGTTATTACCGGAATCCCTCGTGAGAGCGTCATAGGGCAACACGCTCTTGAGTCCACCCCACAGATGATGACCGGTGAGATTCGTCCATTGTTGCAGCGTGCACTGTCGGGTGAAGCTGTGAGTTCGGAGGACCTGCCTATCGATCTCCCCAACAGTGAAGAGGAAAGATACATCTGGGCGCGTTACTCTCCACTTCGTGATCGAGAAAACAAGATCCAGGGAGTGGTAGGAATTGTGACTGATGTGACAAACCGAAAACGTCTCGAGCGTAACGTACGCGAATCTGAAGAAACGCTGCGAAATGTCATCGATGGAATGGGAGACGCGTTGATGATCTCAGATCTGCAGGGACGGGTGTGGGAGGTGAATAGAGAATTCACTCAACTTACTGGTTATGCTCGGAGCGAGGTTCTTGGTCTGAACTTCCCATACCCCTGGGTGGTCGATGAAGAAATGGCCAGCTTTGTTACCTGGATTGCAGAGCTTCGTGAAAACAACTTCCTTCGGGACTTGGACATGACCTGGCGTGGCAAGGATAACAATGATGTCGCTATCAGCCTGAATACTACGCTGCTGCGCAACGCGTTGGGGGAACCTGTTGCGATGCTCAATATCGCCAGGGACATTTCGGATCGGAAGAGGCTCTCCTTAGAACTAGAGAAGAAGAATAGACAGATTGAATTATTGAATCGGATCATCAGCAAGGCCAACACTACAATGGACTTCATCGAGATCTTCGATTCCATTGCACAGGAAGTGGCAGCTCTTGTTTCGTATGACCGCATTAACGTGTTCCTTCTGTCTGAAGACAGCAAATCAATTGTCAACTTCGCCTGCGACAGCCGGATCGGAAAACCACTTAAAGTTAGCGAGGTCTTCCCGATCGAAAATTCCGTTTCTAAACTTGCAATCGAGCAACAGAAGGCTATAGTGATAGGCAACCTCGCGGAGCACAAAGAACTCGGACCACATATTGAATCGGTGGCTAAGGGATTTCAATCAGAGATTTGTATACCCATAATCTTGAATGAACGCGTCCTTGGGACATTCAACATAGCTAGCGTGAAGGAGAATGCATACAACGGTGAAGAGCTCGCGTTCCTACAACCGATTGCCGAACAAGTGGGTGCCATAATTGACCGTGTGCGCTTGTTCCATAAGGTAAGCGACGATAGCAAATACATCCACAATCTGTTGAACTCAATCGACAGTGTGGTTTATACTATTGACAACAACTACCGAGTTACAGAAGTCAACAAAGCGTGGCGCGATTTCGCCATGCGGCATGGACTAAAACATCTGTCAGATGAGAGTTCAATTATCGGGCGAAGCCTGAAGGAAATAGCTCCGACCCCCCGGCTCTGGGAAGCCTATGAAAGGGTCATGCCGAAATTATTCAGCCGCAAGGTCGATTACTATTCTGAAGAGTTTGAATTGTATCGCAACGGCGAGCAAAAAACGTATCACCTGGCTATCAATCCAATGATTATCAATGACAAGGTCACCGGACTTGTGTTCACAAATACCGATATTACAGAAATTAAGCGCACAGAGGAAGAGATAAAGCGACGGAATAAAGAACTCGTCGCACTTAATGCCATTTCGTCTTCTATTAACAGATCCCTTCACCTGGAGGAGGTTCTGCGCGATGCTTCAGAACAAATCAGGAACATCCTTGGTGCAGATATTGTATTATTCTATCTGCGCGACGAGCGCAAGAATCGGCTCATGCTAGCGCAATCCTTAGGAATACCTGATAGTCTTACCTCAGAAATTCGTTTCCTAAATGCTTCCCACAGTGCAACAGGCACAGTGATCTCAGGGCGGCAACCACTCCTAATCGGACGTAATTTGCAGTCTGATGAAAGAGTCACTCCTGAAGGGAGGGAGATGTTTCAGCAGCTCGGAATCAACAGTCTTGGGGTAGTGCCGCTCCTTTCTAAAGACAAAGTTCTCGGTGCTCTGGACGTTGCATTCAAGAATGAACACGAATTCAATGAACAGGAGCAACAGCTTCTTCTGTTGGTTGGCAATCAGATTGGGGCCGCAGTGGAGAATGCTCAGCTGTACGCCGAGGTCCAGGCGCAGGTTCAACGAATCACATTGTTGTATGAATTGGGGAAAGCGCTCACCGGCTCACTTGATATCCAGTCGATGCTAGAAACGGTGTATGTCGAGGCTTCTAGGGCTATTCCTCTAGATCGATTTGAATATCTTTCGTTTTCTGAAGAACATCATTCACTAACGCGCGTCCTTGAGATTGCTGATGGTCGACGGAAATATCATAACCCTAATTCGACCGCTCACGATGAAGCGGTTAAACAAGACTCCCCATTGTGGAATGTAGCAACAACGGGCAGTCCTTTCATCGGCGAGTCAAACATCGGTGGCAGCCTGCCTGTCGCGGACTCAATGCTAGCAATTCCTGTGAGATCCAAAGAAAAGGTGGTAGGTGTGCTCTCCATTGTAAATCACGCAGCGGATGCGTACACAGAGATACACTTGCGACTCTTTGAAAGTATTGCTACCTTGACGGGCATCGCAATAGAGAAAGCCATGTTGTATGAGGACACGGTCAGTAAGTCAATTGAAATAGAGAACAGAAACAAGGAGTTGGACGACTTTACATATGTCGTGTCGCACGATCTGAAGGAGCCTCTCATAAGTGTGGAGGGCTACAGCAAAATTCTGCTGAATGACTACAAAGACAAGATCGATGACACAGGGAGGGAATATCTGGGGTCGGTGGTGCAGTCAAGCACCCGGATGAAAAACCTCATTAACGATCTCCTGACGTTATCTCGGCTTGGCCGTGTTGCGGAGACACTCGAGGTCGTTTCGGTCGATGACATAGTCAAAGCAATCCTTCAGGATTTCCAGTTTATACTGAAGGAAAGGAATGTAGTTGTGCATGTCTTGTCACCTTTGCCCAAAGTGCGCTACAATGAAACTCAACTGAGTATGGTCTTCCGGAACTTGATTTCCAATGCAATAAAGTTTAACGAGAACGCGAATCCAGGAATCGAAATAAGCATGGTAGAAGAAGAAGCTCAGTACGTCTTTGCTCTTATCGACAATGGTATTGGGATCCAGAGCGAGTATTTTGATAAGATTTTCATGATCTTCCAGCGACTTCACCGGAGCGAAGATTACCAGGGCACGGGAGCCGGACTTACTATTGTGAAACGGATTATTGAAAAGCACCGCGGCCGAATATGGGTTGATTCAATTCATGGGAAGGGGACAACATTCTCGTTTACAATCCCAAAATAGAAGTGATAATTTACGTCAAACGGACCCATTGCTCATGCTGCTGACCTCCTCATTCACGAGAGACATTTAAGATGGACCAGCAGGGTACGATAACTCTATTGTTAGTGGAAGACAACCGGGATTTTGCCAAGCTCGTCGAGGTCTTCCTCCGCAAACACGAACCCGAACATTTCGAGATCGTGTGGAAGGAAAATGGACAGGAAGCGCTTGCAGAGATTGGCAAGGACAATAGATTTGATCTCATCTTGATGGACTATTTTCTTCCCGGACAAAATGGACTTGAAATAACTCGAGTGCTGCGTGAACAGCACGTACGGACCCCTGTTGTGTTCCTCACGGTGAACAAAGATTTCGATCTAGCCGTTGAGGTTTTGAAACTGGGTGTTGAAGACTACCTGGTCAAGGAGGAAATAACTACACCTGTGTTGCCGAAAACGATTCTCAATGTAATCGAGCGGCAAAAACTAGTCGAACAATTAACTGCCTTGGAGATTGCTCAGAAGCGACTAGAGGCGATGCAAGCTATGGTGATGAAGATAACACAGGAAATACGTTTGCCGCTGGATGCAATGCGCATCGACGTGGGTGAGCTCATTAAGACCCATGGGAAGGACAACATGGCCACATATCTTAAGATCATCAAAGAGAACCTCGTTCGCATTGAGAAGAAGATCACTAGACTGAAAGATTTGAAATCGGATAAGACGGTAACGTATATCAAAGACATACGCATGTTCGATATCTCTGATTAGCTATTCTACATCCACACCAAGCCTTCGCGTCATTAATTACCCCGCATCTTCTAAGCTACCGTTCAAGACCTAACTTCTCAGGGAGCGAGTGAGGCCCACGTGAAAACTCTCAGGGATGTCCAGGAGGAGTCTAAATGTGCTTTGTGAGTCAAGGGCCAGCACGTGATTTGATTGGCGTTGATTGCCTTGAAAATCAGGCCAGTTTTTCGTAGCTTAAACACGATTCAAAGCGGGTACATGTGTCAGTCCAGGACTTGCTTATTCAAGATACTCCCAACAGGAAGCAATAGCAAAAGCGAGACCCGAAACCCTAAAGTGCTCTCGCGATATATACACAAAGTTTCCACTTCGCTGAGGGACGAGGAGCACCTTCAAAATCGATCATGCAAGAGCCAAACCCATTAATTCCACGCAACAGATGGATGAGGGTCGGATTGCGATTTTTGAAGGTTCGGGCAATTCATAAGGACTCATGGGTCGTTTGAGGGGAGGCATCCACTATGCTCCTGACATTCGAATTGCACTGATGTCAACGGAGAATGTCCTGCAACGATATCTGCTTTTTATAACGGTGATGTTAGCACAATCCACCGCAGCGCTTGGCCAAAATGACATAGTCGAGGGGCCAGTTGCAACAAACCTTGATGTAATGAGAAGCTTGGCCGAGCGTATCGGGGAAAGAGTTGGAAAGTTAATCTCGTCGAACGATCCCGAAACCGTGGCGGTCCGAGTTCTGCCTGAGGAAACAGCCTGGTATGTTGAGAGATCGCTTTTGGCCGGACTCTCAACGCATAGTGTGCAGTCGACTACTCCTGGACATGCCAACTTGTATGCAGAGTTTGGGTTAAGCAGCCTGCGAGTAGTATACTCGAATATCCGTAGAGATGGAATCCTAGGGCCAAAGGTAATTGATAGGAAAGTAACTGTTCTTGTAAGTGCTAAAGTTTTGAACCAGCAATCGGGAAGTATTCTCGTACTGAAGGATTTTCGTGAGGAAGAAGTCGACACTATCGAGTTTTCCGAGCTGCAGAACGTGGAGAACCCGAATTTAGAGGTAACACAAGGCGTTATTCCAGGAGAAGGTTTCTTTTCCAATATAGCAGAGCCTCTTGTCGTACTGAGCGCCATCGCTATTGCCGTCTATTTACTGTTCAATGTAAGAAGTTGACTCACCTAGGGGGTAAGCGGAAATTTGTAAATGATGAAGCTGCAAGGTGTTACCTCTCGAGAGAGCATTATCTCATTAGACTGGAGAATGTGTAGCGTGGCGAAGCTCAGTCTTTCACTCTTGCTTATAGCGGTAACAGTGATTGGAGCAGGTTGTGGTTCAAGTGAAAAGACTACTGTCGTTTCAGTTGAGGAGCGATTTCAGAGAGCCAAGATGTTGTTTGATGATGAAGACTATCTGGAGGCCATAAACGAGTTTAATGTTATCACTCTGCAATTCCAGGGAACAGACTTCGCGGATGACGCTCAGTTCTACCTAGGGGAATGCAGGTTCATGCGCGGGGAATTTCTGCTTGCTGCTTTTGAGTATTCGGGACTGAAACGCAATATGCCAGCCAGTCCGTTGGTCCCGGAGGCACAATATAAACTCGGGGTGTCTTACTACAACCTTTCACCAGAATTCATGCTCGATCAGCAGCACACAACAAAGTCAATCGATGAGCTTCAGACTTTTGTCGAATACTACCCCGCACATGAGCTTGCGCCTGATGCAGAAGCAAAGATCAAAGAGCTCACGACACGCTTAGCAAAGAAGGAGTACGAGAGTGCAATCATGTACTCGAAGTTGGGGTTCTACAAATCAGCAATTGTTTATTATGACGCTGTGATTGAAAAGTATCATGATACCGATTACGCCCCGTTGGCACATCTCGGAAAAGTTGAGGCGTTCGTCGCGAGGAACAAGTACGAGGAAGCGGAATCAGCAATCAACAAATTTCTCAAGCTCTTCCCTAATAGCGTCCTTCGCTCTCGGGCAGACGAATTGAAGTCAGCCATTGATCAGGAATTGCAGGGAAAGGAGCAGCTCACCGGTAAGGAATCAGGAGACAATACTGGGTCCTCTAAGAATTCCAAAGTTTCCTCGAGTATCCGCGAGCGCTAGTAATGCAAAAGAAATTCGTGAAGGATTCACAGGTATTTACTACTGAGCTTGTTCTGCCCAATGATACAAATCAGCTTGGTAACCTGCTTGGAGGAAGACTTATGCATTGGATCGACATCGTTGCGGCGATAGCGGCGCAGCGACACAGCGGCCATGTTTGCCTCACGGCATCAGTTGATGAGCTAAATTTTCATCACCCAATCAATCTTGGAGAGATCGTAACGCTGCAAGCTTCAGTCAATCGCGCATTTCGGACTTCGATGGAAATTGGTGTTTTGGTGACTGCTTATGGCTCAAAAGGAGGAAGCGGCCGAAGGGCTAACAATGCTTACCTGACATTTGTAGCAATTGATGAGAAAAACAGACCGACTCCAGTTCCTGCGATAATTCCTGAGACTCAAGATGAAGGCCGTCGGTACGAAGATGCTTTGCACCGCAGGGAGCAGCGCCTGCAACGAAGAAAGCGAATGTAACTACAGGTTATCTCCGTCATTGATTGCAAGTGTTGACCATCCAAGTAATCAGCTGAGTTATTTCCCTTTTCGCTTCACACTGGGCGTTTTCTACATTAGCCTCTTCTGGTCAGCAGCCACATACTCTCAACGATCACAAACATCACTGTGCGCTGTCGCTGACACTCACTTGAAGTACACGCCAATCGGGCTCGCTGCCGGTCTTCCCGCCCCCAACCGCACAACCGAAATCGTAGTGCTTTCTCAAGAGGATAAGTCGTTGCATTTCTATAATCTCAATAAAGCTGGCAGCATAGTACTGAGCAAGTCATTCAAACCTAAGTGCGCTCCTGGTGTGATTGCTCGATCAAGAGTCGACTCGGACGGCGCAGTCGAATTTGTTGTACTTTCAGCCAACAAACGATCCGTCTCGATCGTTCGGAAAAAAGGAGGAAGCATCGTTGAGAGTGTCATATCTCTTGATAGCGAAGCCGAGCGTCTCATCGTGGCAGACGTGAACAATGACAAGAGAAATGACATTCTTCTTTTCGGGAAAGGGAGTTCTGGAGTCTCCACGCTTACCGGGCGTCGCGATGGAACCTATGCGCCGGGCATCGTGCTTTTCCCTGAACTTTCTGTAAGCGATTTAAAAGCAATGGACTTAAATGGCGATGGGATTACCGACATCCTGTTGCTGGACTGGCTGTCAAATCAACTTGTTCTTTTCTACGGAATCGGGCGAGGTATTTTCTCAGAACAGGTATCCGTAAATCTTGCGGCAGAGCCAGCTGAACTTGGGATTACCGAAGTGACAAAGGGACGAAAAATCCGCGTAGCAGTAACGCTTCCAGAAGATAGGAGGATCAGTGTGTTTACCGGCAACACCATTGGTGAATTTAAAGAGGATTGGACCATGACAATCGATGGCACGCCGGTCGGGATAGCATTCGCTCATCTCAACAATGATCACCTTCCGGATTTGATATCTTCTACAGACAAGGGAATTTTAGTCTTTCTGAGTACGTCAATGACACAATTCAGCATTCCCACTGTCTTCGGCGTGTGGAATGAAATTTCCTCGTGGGCTGTTTTTGATGTGGATGGGGACAAGAAAGAGGATTTGGTCCTGACCGACAAACTTGCCAAACGCCTCATTCTTGTGTCCAACGCGGACTATTCCGGATTTGTGAATTGGCCATACCAATATAGTGTAGGAAAGAGCCCTCGTGGACTAACCGCATCCGATTTCGACGGGGACGGACTTACGGACATAGCGGTTGTGAACTCCATGTCATCTTCTCTTTCCATTCTACTTAATAGTGGAAATGGACGAATGGACGGACAACGATCTGTTCCTCTGCCTGAAAACCCTCTATTTGTAAAGACAGTCTCCTCTCCTCGCACGAGGAAGCAGACGCTGATTACGACTCATTCGAATGTTGACAGGATAGCCGTCGTTGAACTTGATGAGGACATACGCACCTCAAACACTTTTACTATCCCCACAAGCTCAAACCCGTACGTCCTTTTTGCCAAAGAGGATCCGGTCAACAAGCAATTGGAAGTGCTGGTACGGAATACCAATCCTGAAGATGGATCACTAGCCCTTTCTATGTTCAAACAAATTGGTGTTGGTCAGTTCATCGAAAGAAGCTTACGACCGAATTTACCTGATAGAATAACCGCGCTGACTGTCGACGACCTGACGCAAAACGGGATGTACGATTTGATCTTAGTAACACACGATTCAGTCTCAAGGAATTCTACGCTCTCGATTGGTTTAGGAGATCAAGATTTCAACTTCCAAACTATGAAGTCACTCTTTGCATATGAAGATTCCACAGTATGTACTCGTAATATCATATCTGGATATGTTGATGGGGACGCATTCAAAGACATCGTGGTAATCCTAGGTTCCCCCCGGAATGCTCTTGCCATTGCATTCGGGCAGGGAGATGGAACCTTTCGGGATTCGCTTGAATGGATAGAAGGGATTCAGGCTCTTGACGATGATGCGTTTATTCTGCGTGACGTCAATGGCGACGGAGATGTTGATATTACCCTAATCGACAGGGGACGAGAATCAGTAGTGGTATTGTACGGCCGTAGTAGAGGAGTGTTTGAACGACCTGTGTCGATTTGTTCTTCGGCGGGAGTGACCAGCATTCGTGTGGCAAGCTTGAGAAAATACCGCGTGCAGGATCTCATTCTCTCCAACACAGCTAAAGGGACTATATCACTATTGTTTGACCCCTTCACAAAATGATGAGCAAAAAGAGCATTTTGATAGTTTTGTCAGTTAGCCACTTCAGTCTTGCGGGGCTAGGCCAGGAAATCAGACAGGCTGAACCGACGTACGAGAGTAGCAGACAAAGGGCATATTTCACACTTCGGTCGCGTATCGAAGGATATGAGTATACCGACACGCCCGACAAGTGCGGGCTTCCTGTTATCGCAGCAGCTATGGCTGACCGAATTCGGTTAGCACCTGATGAGCGCGCTGCACTCGACCTCTTGCTTCAGAGAGAAGAGAGACAGAAATTCATTGTTGCTGGAAGCTTCAGAATCCATTATGACACCGTTGGTGTCCATGCACCCGCAATGCTTGATTCCTCTCATCAACGGGTTGATGGGACCGCCAACGAGTTTGCGGATTCTGTTGCTGCTATTATCAATCATGTTGCGCGCGCCGATTCAGTTATGAGGTACCTGTTGCCTCCAAGCGATGGGGGGGAAGGCGGAAGTTCTGAATACGATATCTACATTGGTGAACTGGGAAACCTGTACGGCGAGACAACGCCGGAAACCAAACTGGACAGCAAGCCCGATGGGAGTAGATACACCACATTCATAAGAATTGATAACGATTTCATATTTGTGAACCCAGCCAGCAACAGAGGAATGCCCGCTCTACGCGTTACCCTGGCTCACGAGTTTCATCATGCTATTCAGATAGGAAGTTACGGCTTCTGGACGAATGATGTGTACTACTATGAAATATCCTCAGTTTGGATGGAAGATCTCCTGTACACAGATGTAAATGATTACTATCAGTATCTAACATCCTCACAAGGACATTTTGACCGGCCGGATGTTCCTTTCAATTCCAACATGCTTGTCATGTACAGTCGTGGAATTTGGGGTCATTATGTTACAAAGAAGTATGGCCTCGACGCTATGCGAAGGTCCTGGGAATTTGTAAGTACCAATCGTCCGCTTGAGGCAATTGATAATGCACTACAGGAGGAGCCGTATTCATCAAACTTTCGAAGCGCGTTCGCGGAATGGACCTTATGGAATCTCCACACTGGAATACGAAGCGACGCTTCACAATACTACCCGGAAGGAGATGATTATCCAGATATCACACAGACTGTCGTCCAGTTTACTCCCCCTTCTCGTAGCATAGCGGGATCACTTGGAACTCTGGCGGCCAGGTATTACAGAGTGCTCACCCAGACCGTTGATTTCATACTCATTCTATCCAATCTAAACTTAGAGGAAGCAGTAGAAGACAACAACACCCTGTTTCCTTACTCACTTCAGCTCAATGTCAATCGAGCGGACGCATCCTATGAGCCGACTGCAGCAGGCATATTTGTAAAGCTTAACGTTTCAGACCCGACGAACTGGTGGACCTGGGGAACAGTCGGTGGCACTACTGAAGGAGTTGCATTTCCCAATCCGTTCCTGACGGACGGACGAGGATTCGTGAACTTCTCCGTGAGCTCCCAGGTGGAAGTCAGCGGCAAATTAAACATTTATTCGAGTAGCATGGACCTTGTTTATTCGGCGACGGAATTCTCCTCTGAATTCCTGGGCGAACATATCTTCCGCTGGAGTGGAAGAACAAACGATAATGAGCTAGCCCAGTCGGGCGTTTACATCTTCGTTCTCGAACTGCCCAACAGAATTGTCAAAGGCAAGTTCGCTCTAATTAGAAAATAGCCATGGACGTCCAGGTCGACGCAATAAACATAAAAAAAGTATTCAACCGGCGGGTAATATTCGAAAACATCTCTTTTTCCCTGAGCCAGCGGCAAACTCTAGCAGTGACAGGAAGAAACGGCGCAGGTAAGTCTACACTTGTCAAGATCGTAAGCAACGTCCTTACTCCTACGGGGGGGAGGGTGACAATATCATGTCCGACGATCATTGTTGCTAATCCCCATCTCGCTTTACTTGGCCTGGTCTCTCCATACTTAACACTGTATGATGAATTCTCCGCTCAAGAGAATTTGAGATTTGCCCTCGCAATACGCGGCTTACAGTCTGATGACCAATTCATCAATGTGTTGTTGAAAAGAGTATCACTTCACACCCGTGGTGATGATATAGTACGTACATATTCCTCAGGCATGAAGCAGAGACTGAAGTACGCGTTCGCGCTCGTGCATCATCCTCCAATCCTGATTCTTGATGAACCAATGGCAAATCTGGATTCAGATGGAATTAGGATTGTGCGGGAGATTATGATCGAGCATCGCGAACATGGTATTCTCATGGTTGCGTCCAATAACCTGAGCGATATCGACAGGTTTGACATCCTAGTGGATTTGGATGCCGTCAATTGAGCGAATCAAGTATCGCTGGTTCCGTTCCTCAGCGTCGATCTTCCGTAAAGACTGGCACTCTGAATTGCGTACACGGTACGCAATCAGTGCCTTGGTGATGTTCATTATTACAACAATCGCGATAATCCTATTCTCGCTTGGCAGCGAAGGCGCATCCGCAGACGCACTTGCCGGGATGCTTTGGGTGGTCATTTTTTTTTCATCAATGTCGGGCCTTTCGCGCACGTTTGTGGCAGAGGAGGAAAAGGGAACCGCTATGACGCTTCAGCTGATGGCTACCCCAAGCGCCGTGTTGTTCGGGAAGCTCCTCTTCAATCTTGCGCTGGTGCTTGGGCTGAACACGCTTGCGGTGTTGCTATATTCACTCTTCATCGAGGGTTTTGTGATAAGAACATACAGTATTTTTGTCGTTACAATCATGCTTGGCAGTTTAGGCCTAGCCGCTGCTTCAACTATCATTGCAGCTATTATCGCAAAGGCAAACACTAAAGGAACTCTCTATCCTGTCCTTTCGTTTCCCATTTTGTTGCCTCTTCTCCTAACTGTTATCAACACAACAAGATTGGCCTCTGAGGGAGCTTTGTTAGAAGAGGCCATGGGTGAAT
>JAPUKJ010000208.1 GCA_027295705.1 Ignavibacteria bacterium
GCCAACGGCGAGACGACCGCCGACTCCCGCGTAGAGCACAAACCGCTCAGACGTGCGAAGGTTTTGAGGAAAATGCCAGATGTGATCCACATGCAAATGAAATCTACCTCTGCGTCTAAATGACCATGCCATTCCCGCATCAATTGCGCGAGTTTGCGAAACCCAAGCTTTGGCACTGATTCCTGTCGGTTCACCAATTATGACACCAAGTCCAAGTCCTTTTTCTTGTCCGAGACCTACCCGATGGAGGCCAAGCATCCATACGCAAAGAAGTACCAAGATTGCAAATGGTTTCAGAAATTTTGTCTCCAAAACTTGTGTGAGGTTATGTTGTGGTTCCACCATTCCAGCAATATCACGACTTTTTACTTGATGCCCAGAAGTTCTACGTCGAATACCAGATCCGCATTGGGCGGTATCACCCCGCCAGATCCACGCTCGCCGTAAGCCAAGTTGGATGGGATGATTAGCTTACGTTTTCCGCCGACTTTCATCGTCGCAATTCCCTCATCCCACCCTTTTATCACGGCGCCAACTCCAAGCCTGAAGACAAGGGGCTCGTCACGGTCAACTGAACTATCAAACTTTTTCCCATCCATAAGATACCCGCTGTAATGTACGGATACAACATCTCCCTGAGATGGCTTGCTGCCATCCCCTACTAGCATGTCAATATATCTAACGCCGGTCTCGGTCGTTACCAGATCCATTTCGGTTTTCTCTCCCGGATAGTCACGGGATGATTCACAAGACATCAACAATGGGAGAACCACAAAAGGTATGCGGACTATTATCTTCATATTGCACCAAGAATTTTGTTGCACATGCAGAAGATACGTCATTCTTTACTCAAAAAAAACATCTGCCCACCCTACAGCACCAGGAAGTTTCGCTGGCCACGCAGCACCCGGCTAAGTTATTTTCCCTTCGTCTCAAGGATAATTCCTTCTTGAATCTCTCAGAACGACCCTGTATCTTGGACTGACAATGCATTCTCAACCTGCTACCGTCATCCTAAACAGGCCAAATGAAACCTAGAACACTGTCCCATCTTTTTTTCAATCTTTCTGTAATCGTTTCATTTCTTGGATTAGGTGCTCTCCGATTCGACGCTGTAACGTATGCCCAGAAACCTCAAAAGGTCTCCATCGAAATGGATAATCATTCTTTTGCTCGCGAAGAGGAAGCAGTCGTAAAACACCTCGAACTTGAGCTCATCGTTGATTTTTCGAACAGGAGGCTTTCAGGGGTTGCAACGCTCTATTTCAACAACACAACAGGCACCGACAAACTCTACCTTGACACTCGAGACCTTACCATCAAGAATGTGTACTTGGACACTGCGCGAAAGGAGAAAGCAGATTTCTCCCTCGGTGAATCCGTTCCCAATCTTGGCCAACCACTTGTCGTGAATATAGAACCTGAAACAAAGGCGGTAGTCATTCATTATGAAACGGATCCAAAAGCGGCGGCTCTCCAGTGGCTCGAGCCTGAGCAGACAGCTGGCAAGAAGAAGCCGTTTCTCTTTACACAATCCCAAGCAATCTTAGCTCGCACATGGGTTCCCTGTCAAGACAATCCTGGTGTACGAATGACCTACCGCGCCAAAATCAAAACCCCGCCAGGCATGCTAGCCGTAATGAGTGCAGAAAATGACACAACAAGGAATCCGAAAGGGCTTTACGAGTTTTACATGCCCCAGCCGATCCCTTCGTATTTGCTAGCGTTGGCGGTCGGCGACATTGAATTCCGTCAGATCAGTGAGCGGTGCGGGGTATTTGCTGAGCCAGCCGTCGTTGACAAAGCAGCGTGGGAATTCGCTGACACCGAGAAGATGATTGTTGCGGCTGAAGAACTCTACGGTCCGTACCGTTGGGGACGGTACGACATTATCGTGCTACCGCCTAGCTTTCCATTTGGTGGTATGGAGAATCCTCGTCTTACGTTCGTCACGCCAACTGTGCTTGCTGGAGATAGATCGCTAGTTGCTCTTGTGGCGCACGAGCTTGCCCACTCATGGTCCGGGAACCTTGTTACGAACGCCACCTGGAATGAGATCTGGCTGAATGAAGGCTTCACAGTATACTTCGAGCGGAGAATCATCGAAGCTTTGTATGGAAAAGAGTATGCAACCATGCGAGCGGCACTAGACTATCAGGACCTCCTCAAGGAGATAAAGGACGTCGGCGCAGCAAGTCCCGACACGAAGCTCTATCTCGATTTGAAAGGCCGTGATCCTGACGATGCAGTGACTCACATCCCTTATGAAAAGGGGTATTTCTTCTTAAGAACAATTGAACAAGCAGTAGGCCGAAACACTTGGGATATGTTTCTACGCGGTTACTTCGAGAAGTATGCATTTCAGTCTATGACCACGGAGGGATTTCTCAACTATCTTGAGGATCAGCTTATCATGGGAGATACAACTCTTTCAGGCAAGTTGCAGATCGAAGAATGGGTTTACACTCCCGGCCTCCCAACAAATTTCGAGGGAGTTTACTCAAATGCACCGGCGAAGGTTGATACCGAGCTTCAGCGATGGGAGGGCGGCACATCTCCTATCGAGCTTCAAACATCACGCTGGAACACACACCATGGCTGCATTTCCTGCGCAACCTCGCACTCGACCTGACCAGGGAACAAATGTCAGAATTAGACCGGGCGTTCGGGTTCACCAGGAGTGCCAATTCCGAGATCCTGAGCCAATGGTTCTTGCAAGTGATCGCCAGAAAGTATGAGCCCGCCTACCCCGCCCTCGAAGCATTTCTCACAGAGGTTGGCAGGCGAAAA
>JAPUKJ010000209.1 GCA_027295705.1 Ignavibacteria bacterium
AGTTCAAGAACATCCTTGCCCAGTGGATACCTGAGCTGCTTAACCATTATTACACGGCCGTCATCAAGGATAGGCACTGCTACTGCGCCGCCTGGGTGGTGAACAATTTCCCGCACGGATTCGTTACCTGACGGATACTTCACTTTGTCGACAATCAGGTCAAATACACGGCCTCTGTACAACACCTTACGCTCGAGTTTCTTCGCTTCCATCAAATGTTCGAATGTGTCTAAAAAGCATTCTTTCAACAAAGATCAATACTACATGCTTCCTCCGCTTCCCGGTTTCAGCATCGGAATGCGTTTTGTACAGAGAGGGCATTCCTCCGGACGGTAGGCCGCAACCTCCATTTGCAACACCGAATACTGGATTTCGTCGTTCCCTGTTTTGAACTTACCCCAGCCAGCGCTCCTGTCAACGATACAACCAATACCAGCAAGTCTGCCACCCATGCTCCTTACAATAGTAGCAACTTCATCCACTGAGCCTCCAGTGGTCACCACATCCTCACAAACCAGAATTTTTTCACCCTTGCGAATCTCGAAACCACGCCGAAGTTGCATCACGCCTTCTTTGCGTTCAGCAAACATCGTTCGCACCCCAAGCTGCCTGCCAACCTCCTGACCAACAATGATACCTCCAAGAGCTGGCGATAGAACGGCATCAACGTCATTTTCTCTGAACTGAACAGCTATTTCGCGGCAAAGCAGTTCCGTGTACTCTGGGTACTGAAGGACTTTGGCACACTGAAAGTATTGGTCACTATGCATCCCGGAGGTCAACTGGAAATGCCCCGTAAGCAGCGCCCCTGCTCTCTTGAAAATTGAAAGAACCTCTTCTCTATCCATCAACGTTCTCTTACTTCGATATGACGGTGCAACTAATCCGAATCATGTCGTTGTGGAGGAGAACAAGTGCAAAGAAATTACTACGCTGAAGCAGCATACGTCACCAGCCATTAGTAGTTCGAAGGGCCTTAATCCGCTGAATATGGTTCTGGCCGTGACCTGCATACGTGAGGAGCAAACTTTCAAGCCTTACCTCGCCAATCTCAGGATGGAGAGCTGAACGGTTCCAGCTTGATTCCGGTACAGCTTCAAGCAAGGAAACCCAACGTTCGTGCAACCCGCGGATGATTGCACGTGAGCTCCCAATGGACATTGAGGAATCCGGCAGCTTCGCCCACTCGGCTTCTCTTCCGTGAGGATGAGTTTCATACGAACAAATGCGTTCAGATGAGAATCGGCAAGGTGATGAACGACCTGTCGCACAGTCCAGCCACCCGATCGGTAAGGGATGTCCAACTGCGTATCGCCAAGTCCTTCTCATAGAAGCTTCCAAAACCACTGGCAGGTTTCGAATGCTAGCGATCTTTTCGAGTCGCTCCGCTGCACTAAGCATGATTACAGTTCCTCTCGGTGTGTAATCTCATGAATTAGGTAGCATCTGTGGACGAAATCAATCAAAATTATCTGGGCAGCCTTTGAACGGTCGGTTTCTGTCTTCGAATTCAGGCTTGTAATATTCTGACGCCTCGTACTCCTGAGCCCAACCGTTTTCAATCCGCAGAGTGTCCAACAGTGCCAGAACTCTTTCGTATTCCCCCTGCCGAACTTTGCGGTCAAGCAGCGGTGTGGTCAATGCTTTGTGTGTTGGAAAATATTGAGCCATTACACTCATGGTTGTTTCACTTCCGAGCTCAGTCTTTATCCATTTCAACGCATCTTTGCTTCCCGCGATGTCGTTCGGCAGAACAAGGTGACGAATGATCAGCCCACGTTTGACAAGCCCATCCTCGCCGATCAGTAGTTCACTGCCAACCTGACGGCGCATCTCGATTATGGCTGCACGCGCATGACGTGGATACTCCTTGATTTTCGAGTACTGATACCCCATTTCTTCGTCGCTGTATTTTAGATCGGGCAGATAGATATCGATTATGCCGTCCAGCAGCCTTAGGACTTCAACGGAGTCGTACGCATTAGTGTTGTAAATAAGGGGGATAGTGAGACCTTTGCCAACTGCTATCTCCAGGGACTTGATGATCTGAGGAACAAAGTGTGTCGGCGAGACGAAGCCGATCTCATGACATCCCCTCTCTTGAAGGTCTAGCATCATCTTGGAGAGCTGCTCGAAGCTTACTTCGTTTTTTCTCTCCGCCCTATAATTCTGGCTGATCAGATAGTTCTGACAGTAGATGCAACGAAGGTTGCAATTGCCAAAGAAGATGTTCCCTACACCCTTAGTTCCAACCAATAAAGGCTCCTCGCCGAAATGTGGAGTATACGCAGAGACTACGGGCAGGTACCCTGAGTAACAGCGCGAGATTTCATCTCTCAAGCGATTGTTGCCACACTCATGAGGACAAATGTTACACGCGCCAAGCATCGCCTCCAGCGATTCTACACGTCGATGTAATTCGCCCGCGTGATACAGCTTGATATATGAAGGAACGAATGACACTAAGCCTCAATCAGCAAATTCGAGCTTGTAATATAATAAACTTGTTGCGTCTAAACCACTTATCCACATAACGGCCTAGGGTAAGTACGCAATAACCTCCGGAGACTGGAGAGCGGGCAACCTAGCTCTTTACTCTCATAGCACCATTTTTTCATTCTTTCGCACCCATCTCTCATACTCCGATCTGAAGACGATGTGCTTCGAGTCGACGGCTCTATCGACAGCAAGTAGGCCATTGATATGATCAATCTCGTGCTGCAGCAGTTCCGAGAGTCCTCCTTCTGCATTTAGCTTGTGCGACTTACCGTTTTCATCCTGGTATCGTACCTTGACGGAAATGTTTCGCCTTACTTTGACCAGTAGACTTGGAAAACTAAAGCAGTCATCCCACAGTGTCATCAACTTGCGGTCACGTTTCACAATCACCGGGTTAACGAGCGCCACCGGCTCATCAACATGGATGAAGATTACGCGCTGGGTCACACCAATCTGCGGCGCAGCGATCCCGCGACCAAAACCGTGCCGAAATTTGAAGTCATACAACGTGTCGCGCAAATCTGATGTTAGAGAAAGAAGCTCATTAGACTTGAACGAACTGACAGGTATACAGTTGACCCGAAGTGTCGGGTTGCCCAGTTGGAGAATCTGTCGTACTGCCATCAAGTCCCTCAATAGAAAACTAGTTTCATCAAAATAGCATGTGCCACCGACGCCCCCTGAAAGATAGAAATCTGGCTCTAATAAGACAACAAGCCAGCCAATCGCCACACCTTTTCGGTCGGAGGGGAGTATTACGCTCCCTAAATCTGATTTTTTTCGTAGAAGATGTTGCTAGGTTTCTTTTTTTGAGCTATATTCGCACTGGTTCGTTGATACCTCAAGCTCAACACGGCATGTTGATTCTGAATTGTTGAAATAAGATCGATGTTACGATTACTACCAAAACTAATTAAACTAGAGAAATCCCATGTTCTCATACTCATTACATAATCCGAGGAGGTGTCAATGAAAAGAGTTTACTTCGTTCTTCTTATCTTGCTAGTGTCGAGTGTACACCACGCACTTGGACAGGAAATACGAACCTTAGCCCGACAAGATTGGATCGAGTTAAAGGCAGTTTATGAGGACATGTACACACGGATTGGCCCACCTGCCGAATTTGTGACCCAAAGATCACCAACTGCAAATTTCATCGTAACATACAACGGTTTTTCACCAGCAGCTCAGACAGCCTTCCAATTCGCGGTAAATATTTGGGCTGCGTTAATTGGCTCACCCGTGACAATTCGAGTTACCGCAAACTGGACTTCCCTTGCGACAGGAGTACTTGGGTCCGCGGCAGCAAACGGTGCTGTTCGTGACTTTCCGGGTGCACCCCAAAGCGGAACTTGGTACGTAATGCCCCTCGCTGAAATGTTGTTTGGTGGCAATGTCAACGACCCGGATAGTGCAGACATAATAGCTAATTTCAACATGGATCGGAGCGATTGGTATCTTGGCACAGATGGCAGTACACCTCCAGGAGAGTTTGATTTAGTGTCAGTAGTGCTACATGAACTGTGTCATGGCCTCGGTTTTGCCGGTTCGATGACCGTCTCGGGCAGCATGGGAAGTTGGGGATTAGGGTCAGGATTCCCCTTTGCATATGATCCCTTCCCGGAGAATGGCTCAGGGCAGCAGCTCATTGATAGCACCATTTTCGCGAACCCTTCTGCAGCCCTGGCAGCTCAATTAACAGGTGACGATATATACTTTGATAGTCCCAACGCTGTAACAGCAAACGGAGGATCTCCTCCGAAGCTGTTTGCGCCGGCCAGTTGGAATCAAGGATCAAGCTATTCCCACCTTGATGAGACAACATTTTCGGCCGGGGATCCCAATTCCTTAATGACTCCACAGCTCGGACAAGCTGAGGCGATCCATTCACCAGGGGCTATTACTGTGGGCATGTTCGAGGACATCGGGTGGACAATCATCACGTCTATCGACGATCCGACAAGAACATCTCAAGAGATTCCCAAGGAAATTGTTCTTTACCAAAACTATCCAAATCCTTTTAATCCTGTAACTCACATTGGTTTTACACTTTCAAAAGCCAGCGATGTTAGGATTGAAGTTTACAACAACCTGGGTCAAAAAATCACAACCTTGTTAGACGACCAGAGACCGGCGGGTTTACACGTTGTCGATTTTGAGGCCAGTGAATTTTCCAGCGGAACGTATTTCTACAAAATTCAGGCGGCTGATTTTGTGCAGGTAAACAAAATGGTGTTAATGAAATAAAGAAATCTGGCACTACCATCTAAATAAAAACACCTCCAAGGTCGGGTCTATCGTCTCAGATGGAAACACGGGTATAACGTCTTATCATTCAAAAAGGACGAAAATGAAGACTCTGTTTTTGGTTCAAAATAAATGGACAACTCTTTGCTGCTTAGCCACTGCACTGCTCCCGCTAATGGCGATTGGATGTTCATCAAATCTTAAAACGGAGGGTGTAGTGATAACGATGGAAAGGACCGCTTGCTACGGCACATGTCCGGTATACACGCTGATGGTCAAAGGAGACGGTACAGTAATCTATGATGGAAAGGATTTCGTAAAGGTGAAGGGAAAGCAAATCACAAATATCTCCAAGGACAAAATCAAGCAACTAGTCGAGGAGTTTTATGAGATAGATTATTTTTCCTTTGAAGACTCCTATACCTACAAGGTAAACGACGATGGAAGTAGAACTGTTGTCCAGGATCTCCCAACTACGAAAACTTCAATCACGATAGAAGGAAAAACAAAGAGTGTAGACAATTATTATGGTGCACCAGAAAAATTGAAGGCGTTAGAAGACAAAATAGATGAAATGTGTAATTCAAAGCAGTGGGTAAAAGGGGGGTAGTTCTTTTCGATTAGTTATTGACGGCCGCCCAGATTACATAATCGGTTCCTAGGCCGCATTTCCGGCCTGGAAATCTCTTTATCCAAACCCCTCTGCCTTCTGCACCCGTCCCATTCTTTGACCCAGGAACCTCTCTCCTATCTCCGTGAACTTCGCTGGAACATCGCTCACGTAGAACTGCACGTTGGGTATGCGCTCGCTCGGATTGCGGAGGTTGTGCTGCTCCAGCAGTTTTTCAACTGCAATCGCTGTCGCCTCACCTGAGTCAATCAGAGCTACGCCACCATCCACTGCATCCTGAATTGCACGGTGCAGAATTGGATAGTGCGTGCAGCCAAGTATGAGAGTATCGATCTTTTCCAGCTTCAACGGAAAAAGATACTCCTTGGCCACCATCACAGTGACTTTATGATCAACCCATCCTTCTTCCGCCAAGGGCACGAAGAGCGGGCACTCCCGTGCGAAGACTTCCACCTCTTCATCCACCTGCCGGATGGCGTTGGTATAAGCATTGCTGTTTACCGTCGCGCGCGTGCCGATAACACCGATACGTTTTTTCTTGCTTGCTTTAACAGCCGCCGTAGCTCCCGGAAGGATTACACCGACCACCGGCAACTTTGCATCCTTCTGCACAACATCAAGCGCAACAGAGGAGACGGTATTGCATGCAATGACAACCATCTTCACATCCTTGGAAAGAAGGAAGTCGACATCCTGCGCTGCGTACTCACGAACAACCTGTGGTGATTTAGGACCATAGGGAACCCGAGCAGTGTCACCGAAGTAAACGATATTCTCCTTGGGTAGCCGCCGCATCAAAGCACGCACCACAGTAAGTCCCCCGATGCCGCTGTCAAACACACCGATGGGTTTTGAGTTCATTGAATCCGGAGGTACGCAATGTTAAAGATCTGATAGGGTAGGAAGGTCACCAAGTCAGTTGCCGCTCTGAGGGCGCTTTCACCGTTTTGAGATTCTCTTTCTTGCTCGAGGCGCGCAGTATCCTCTCCTGAAATTACCAGAACCTCATTCAGGAACTCAGGGTCACCATATCGGTTGTGGTGGCCATCCATCGGCCACCACAAGACGTATGATAACCGGACGACATCAAAATAGAACGAGCGTCGTCAGGACTCAATAGGAGTCTTAACCAGCTTCTAATCAATAATCATCCTTGGCCGTGAGGCGCCGACACATCCTTTCGTTTTCCACTTAACAGTATAGGTGTGCTCGCCTACAGGAGCACCCGATTTTACCGGCAAATCCTCTTTGTAGCCCTTACGGGAGTTCAACACTATCGTGCCCCTGCCAAATATACTTGCCACAATAAGAATCCTCACATCCTGCCCAATTTGACTAGCGTTGAACCGTACTGTGTCTCCAACACTCCCAGGCTTCGGCTTTTTAGCGTGTTGGGTTCCTGGAACAACTTCACAACCCCCTCCTTTACGTTTTATATTAACCGGTCTGGTTGCCATTACTCTTTCCTCCTTCAGTATTTTGATGGTTTGCGCCTTGTGTACAAGACGTATGTTTATTGTGTGATTCACATTATCTTAACGCTCCGAGAATTACTTTCTTGATTAGTCCTTTTCCGCTCGGT
>JAPUKJ010000021.1 GCA_027295705.1 Ignavibacteria bacterium
CGTTGAAAACACATTAGCCCTGTCCCGCTGCATCAAAATGAAACAGTACTCGTTTGAGGAATACAAACATCAGCTGCAATTGATCCGGTACAGGAGGGGAATTGTCGACGAGTACCCGAGTCGGCTTCATTACTTCTCAGATTGGATCTTTGACAACGCTAACAAGAATGTCGTCCGCGACGTAACAAGAGAGCTTGGTGGAGTGCCATACGAAAAGATAATCAATTTCATGTCGGCGCATCAGTCTTCATACCACCAGCTGAGGGAGTCAGTGTATGTTGAAATGATCAAGGAGGTAGAGGTAGCGCTGACTTCACAAGAGCAGTATTATATTCCAAAAGAGCGACTTACGTACCTGCAGGATGGAATTCATAATGGAGATGTTATTGCCATTACTACTTCGATCGACGGCTTGGATATCTCGCACACCGGGCTGGCAATCCGCATTGATGGAGTGTTGAAGTACCTTCACGCACCGCTGACAACTGGAAGTGTGCGGATATCGGAAGATTCTCTCGTCGAATATCTGATGTCGCATAAGGACCAAACCGGGATTATGGTTGCGCGGCCACTTGAGCCGTAATCCTGAGAAAATTCTAAATCTATTTACTACATCATAACAGGGAGGGAAAAACCCGATGAAAAGAGGCATGCTTCGAGGAACTCTTGTTCTGTGTCTGTCACTGTGCATGGTCGTTGTTTCGTACGCGCAGGGCGTGTATTGGGAGGCAACGACAACTGGTTCGATGGAGTCTGATGAAGCACTGGTGTCCCAATTCTATTACATGCCAAAAAAGCTCAAGGTTGTTGACATCGGCGATGACATCGTGGTAATCCTTCGACTAGACAAAGAACTCGTGATAGTGATGAACACCAAGGAGAAAACCTATTGGGAAATGACGTTTGCCGAGATGGAAGAGATGGTGAAGGGTGCTGGCATGCAGATGGACGCTGCGATGAGAGAAATGCAAAAGCAGATGGCGGGTTTGTCGAAAGAGCAACAGGAGATGATGAAGAAAATGATGGGGTCAAGGCAAACAGTGGAGACGGCGAAGGTTGACGTCTTAAGATCTGGAGAAAGCAAAACAATTAGTGGCTATGACTGTACGAAATATGTCCTGACGCGAGGCGGCGATGAAGTTGGCGTTGTATGGGCTACGTTGGATGTGAAGGAATTTGAGGTGATGCGCAGGGATATGGAAGAGTTTGGCAAACGAATGGAAGCAATGGGCGCGAAAGAATCAAAAGGCGTCGAAGAGGCTATTTATGGCATCAAAGGATTTCCCATTCAAACTGAAATGGCGAACGGAGAGAAAACGGTAGTGTCGAAAGTTGAAAGCCGTTCAACACCAGCAAGCGAGTTCGAGGCGAAGCCAGAATTCGAGAAAGAAGAATCACCTATGAGGCGAGGTTTTCACGAAAAATAAGTTCTCCCAGGTTTGGCTCGCCTGGAATTCCAACGCGGGACTGTTAAGTCAGTCCGCGTCTTTTTTATCACTGGCCTCTCATTCCTGTTTCACCAAACCTGCCTTGCACTTGGGATCCCGGCTGGTTTTCACTTCCTGGAACCTATCCCAGCACGCCTGTGATGTCTTGGTTAATGGATGATAAATATGGTATTGGATCGCCAGGTTGCGCAACGACTTTCCAGTAATACTTATAAGAGAAAGCCGGTATTGTAAATCCGAGTCTTCGCCGCAACCTGGTCCGTTGTAGAGCTCATCGAAACCATTAACTGCTTCAAGGTCTTTCTTTGCTGCGGAGAAATTACTCCCCAGCATTCCTTTGACGTTGCGCAGAAGCAATCTTCTGGGAAGAGCGCTCTTTATCCTGATACCGTCTTCGATGCGGAGCGAATGTCGTTTGAGTAGATCAGTGAGATCATTCCAGCCGAAACGTTCAAACTCACCGCTTCGAACCTTCTCAAGTGTCAGTGTTTTTGACCACCGCTGGCTCGTTTCCACTCTCCTGCCAAGCAACACCTTACCATGCTTTCGTGCGTTCCAATGATCCAACAGAAAATGACGTCCGGGAATACAGTCTCCGTCAACAAAAACAATATGCTCTGCACGCGCCACCTGTATGCCTTTGTTGAGCAGTGTGTTCTTCCGCCAGCCTCGATCTTCGTGCCAAAGATGGATGATTGGAAAAGTGTACTGTTGCTGAGATTCAGTTACAACTTCCCTGACATCCGGCCCCGAACCATCGTCGGCAATGATAACCTCAAACTCCTTGAAAGATTGCCAGGCGCAGCCTGCGAGAACGAAGCGGAGGTTTTCTGGTTTGTTGTAGACTGAGATAATGAGGGAGAGTTTTGGAGGCGGAGTCACTGGACGTGAAAGGGGATAGCAAGGATCAGGAGTGGCGTGCTAGTTCCACACGCCGGGGATGTTGGTGTTGCACTTGGGGCATGTGCCGTCATTCAAATTGTTCTTGCGTACCTTGAATCCAAATCGCTCGATGAGCAATTCGTTACAAGATGGGCAATACGTGTTTTCGTATTTACCAACCATTCCCGGCAGATTGCCGGCGTATACATAATGCAGCCCGGCATTGTACCCAATCTCTGCACCACGAATCAATGTTCGCACAGGTGTCGGATCGGGGTCGGTCATCTTGTAGTCTTGATGGAATGCCGTTACATGCCAGGGGATGTCAGGTGACACAGAGACCAAGAAATCTGCAATATCTTTTAACTCTTCATCAGAGTCGTTGAACCCGGGAATCGTGAGCGTAACAATCTCCAACCAGATGCCCAATTTCTTCAGCGCACCGATCGTGTCGAGAACGTGGTCGATCTTACCGCCAAGCTGCCGATAGTTCTTGTCCTGGAAACTCTTAAGGTCAATCTTGTAGAGATCAACGTAGGGACGGATGTACTCCAGCACCTCCGGTGTGCCGTTGCCGTTTGATACATACGAGCATTTGATGTTGTATTTTCGGGCAATCTTGAAAACTTCAATAGCCCACTCGCTGGTGATCAACGGTTCGTTGTATGTACTTGTCATAACCGGTGTTTTATGCTCCAGTGCCAAACCGACAAGCTGTTCCGCTGACACATAATTCGGGGGGCTTCCGGCAACAGGGTCACGGATCGCTTGTGAGGTAATCCAATTCTGGCAGTACGAGCAATGATAGTCGCAACCGAGCATGCCGAAGCTGAGGGCATCAGTGCCGGGAAGCGCGTGGAAGAAAGGCTTCTTCTCAATCGGGTCAACCTGGATACCGGCAACATAGCCAAAAGGGACATAGAGGATGCCATCCTTGTTGTATCGTACTTTGCAGATGCCGTCCCGCCCGGGTGCAATCTTGCAGCGGTGGCCGCAGGCGAAACATTTCACCCAGTCCTTGGGCATTTTCTCGTACAGCTCGCCCTCTTTTACTTGTTGGGCAAGCACATCATGTAATGTCTCTGTCTCTGGCATGCTCATACTCTTTAGATAAATATACAATTCATTTTCATAACATGTCAAGGGTCTTTAACGGCTTGCTATTAGAGAAGATACAAGAGTGCAGAAATACACTGCTAAGGTACTTGCTATAGACATCGGATGCCCGTAGATTCCTGCAGAACTGGAGTTCATATGGGCCAGATTGAAAACCACTGTGCGGCCTGCGGGAAGGTCATACCTCCTGAGTTGGAATATTGTAAAGAATGTGCCAAGAGTGAGCTCGAACCATGTCCAACCTGTGGCAATGTGATCTGCGATTGTGAGGTGGGAGGGAGAGGTTGAATCACGTTCGCCCGACCGCGAGGCAGTGTATTCTTGAGTAGGTGGACGAACAAACTATGAAGGCCATTGATCCACTGCGAGAACACCTCTTGAAGCTCTTGCAATGGGAAGACGCACATACCAACTTTGAGAGCGTCATCAAAGATTTTCCTGTAGACCTTGCCGGGAAGCAGATTCCTGAAATCCCCTATACGGCATGGCAACTGCTTGAACACCTGCGCATAGCTCAACGGGATATTGTTGAATTCTGTCGAAACCCCAAGCACGTTTCACCCCAATGGCCTCAAAGCTATTGGCCGCACGAGAAGTCACCACCTGACGCAGACGCTTGGCATAAAAGTGCCAATGCTTTTCAGCGTGATCTCAAATCGATGCAGAAACTTGTTAAGGATTCATCCACTGACCTTTTTGCCAGGATCGCACATGGAGAAGGTCAGACGATATTGCGTGAGGTGTTGCTTGTCGCTGACCATAACGCCTACCACATTGGTCAGCTTCTGTTAGTGAGACGTCTGCTGGGTGCGTGGCGGGAAAAATAGTCAAGGCATTGTTTGACGGCTACGACATCCGTCTGGTGAAACCACTTAAATTCCCCTCTTACCCCGTTTGTTTTATTTATGACCTGAGATATGATGCACCGTTCGCATCGACGATGCATCCTGTCAGATACTCTGAAGCTTCGGACGCAAGGAACAACACAGTCCGTGCGATTTCTTCAGGACGCGCCACACGTCCGAGTGGACTTTGGTTACGGATCGTATCTCCCTCAGGTCCGGAGAGAAAAACTGCCACCATATCAGTCTCGACAAATCCCGGTGCTACTGTAAATACAAAGATGTTGTGAGGTGCTAGTGCTCTGGCCATCGACTGACCCATTGCGTTGAGTCCTGCCTTGCTCGCGCCGTAGGCTACCGCTTCCGGCTCTCCTCTGAACGCCCCTCGCGATGAGATGTTGACGATGCGACCTCCTCCCTGCTTCATCATGTATTGGATTGCGCAGAACGAGACGTTAGCAGGTCCAAGCAGATTCGTGCCCAGCGTTCGGTTCCATACCGCCGTCCATCCTTCGTAACTAAGGTTCGGAATGGGATGCAGCTCGAAGATACCTGCATTGTTTACAAGGACATCTATTCTCCCCATGTCACGGACAACAGCATCGACAAGATTGCGAGCTGAATCATGATTGGAGAGGTCAGCTTGAACGATGATATGCTGGCCGCCAGTTAACGATGAGAACGTCAGTTGGGCTGCCTTCTGGTTTGTGTGGTAATGGACTGCAACATGCGCGCCACGCTCAGCGAATTGCTGAGCAATTGCTCGACCGATTCCTCGCGAGGCTCCAGTAACAAGTGCTACCTTGTTGGAAAGATCCATGGGTCAAAGCAGTTGCGTGTTTTCAACTAGGGTCATAACCTGTCCAAGTACTGTCTTACCGGTTGTGCTTTGTGGGTGATTTACTTCAACAGTGCGCTGCGATACGCTTTCTTAAGAAGCGACTGGAAATGATATACACCACTCTCACATTCTACCGAGAAGCGACCTCTGTCGTAGGCTCTTGATTCTAGTCCTTTTTGCACCTGCTCACAAATCTCAATATCCTCCTGCTGCACTTTGTCCGAATAGCGAATGTCCTCGTCAATCATTTTGAGAGTTCCTTCGGAAGAGGTGTCGTCGTAATAGTAGTCAAAAATGACCATACAGTGATTGTGAGATGTGGGCACGACAAGATTCGTTTGCAGCCGTCCAGGTAAAATGTTCATCATGAAGTTGGGCCAGACAAAGTAATAGAACACCTGTCCATGGTTCGCACCGTACTTGCTTTCATTTTGCGACAGGGAACTGGACTGGAGAGAATGGTATTCGAAAGTTTCCGTGGCATAGCTTTGAAAATCCAGTAGCGTACATAGCTCCGGATGGACATATGGAAGGTGGTATCCTTCAAGGTAATTATCTACGAAGACTTTCCAGTTGCAATTCAGGTCATACGTGACGCGGCGGTAGAACTTCTTATCGGCAATAGTCATCGGAGCGATTCTGTCAATGATGCCTTTGAATAGCGTCGACGACGATAGACCGTCGCCTTCCAAGTTGACGAATACGAGACCTTCCCACGTATCAAGATGTGTGGACACCAGGCCATAGTCCTTACGGTCAAACAAATCAACTCTGTTGAATTTTGGTGTCCCTCTCAAGCTCCCATCCAGGAGATATGTCCAGCCGTGATACTTGCATTGCAGGACTTTTGATTTCCCGCCTTCGACAACTGCAAGTGGAGCGCCACGATGCCGACAAACATTATAAAATGCGCGCAGCTTATTGTCCTGTCCGCGTACGACAATAATTGGATTACCGGCAACGGACCCCATGCATTGATCGCCCGGATTTTGGACTTGTGAAAGGTGTCCAATGTACTGCCAGGATTGGGCGAAAATAACGTCATTGTCTAGTTCGTGAAATCGATGGTCGGAGTACCAACTGGAAGGTATTGTTTCCGAACGCTCAAGAGGATGAATTCTGAGATCCTCATCTGTGATAGTTGGTAGTAAAGATTTGTCCAACATGGTTACTCAGGAAAATATGGGCCGCAGTTTTTCACACACTCTCTCGTACTCTTTCTCATCCTTCAACCTTTGGTGTACCTCTTCGTGCTTCTCGATGGGTTCAAGGTGGTAGTGACAGTAACGGGAACACTCGAGTTTGCTTTTATTGCAGCCTCGATTTCCGTTGCCTGCCAGTGTGCGCTCCCTGTGCCACTGTGACGGTGACGCAGTTGATGGTAATGCAGGCCGCGCGTGTTGGTTTCTGCATCTAGTACGGTACGGATCTGCCGGTCCAGCTCGGGATCACCTTCGTCCATCAGACCGCCTACAGATTGCCGCACAAGCTTTCCGCCTGACCACAGAATATTCAATGCAACGATGAACGCCAGGATCGGATCAAATGGCAGCCACCCCGTCCACATTACAGAGCACTCGTCCAAGAGTCGGTGAGCACATGCTTTCCGTTTGCGACTAGGATAATGGCCTTGTGTCGCTTGCCCTTCCTCACAAGATAAAAGCCGAGACCCGCGTTGATCAGTCCTGCAGCTCCACTGTGATAGCCGTCGCGAACGCCAGAGAATTCCCGTGAAAACACAAGCTCGACTGGCAACCTCGACGCTGTGTACCCATGGTATATACGGGCATGATGTTCACCGATTCGCTTTTTCAAATCAGTGGTGACACCAGTTTCAATTGCCATGCCTCGACTTCGCTCGGCATGACGTATTGATTTTTTCTGTAGCCAGACGTTCCACGTTTACATTCGGTCACCCTGAGAGAAGTCGAAGGGTGAGTACGTCCAGTTTCCTTATTTCACACCGGAATATATCAGAAAACAAAGACTAGGGCAATCAAAGGACCTTGCGGCGAAAGCAATCAACTGTATGGTCATTGACCATCCCAACGGCCTGCATGAAGGCATAGCAGATCGTTGAGCCGACAAACTTGAAGCCGCGCTTCTTGAGGTCTTTACTCATTGCCTCAGATTGAGGTGTAGTGGCAGGGATCTCTCTTAGAGCCTTCCATGTATTGAGTTTCTGTCTTCCACCAACAAACTGCGAGACGTATCTATCGAAGCTCCCGAACTCCTTTTGTACTGCCAGGACAGCCCTTGCGTTCTGCACTGCAGCTTCGATTTTGAGTCGGTTACGGATAATCCCGCTGTTTGCCAGCAGTTGCTTGATCTTGCGTCGTTCGTACTTGGCAATCTTCTTTGGATTGAAGTCGTCGAATGCCGTCCTATAATTCTCACGTTTCTTGAGGATGGTAATCCAGCTGAGGCCGGCCTGAGCTCCTTCGAGGACGAGCATTTCAAACAAGCGTTTGTCGTTGTGGACAGGCACCCCCCACTCCTTGTCGTGATATGCAGTGAGGAGCGGATCAGAGGTAGCCCACTCGCAGCGAGTTTGCTGTGCAGAGCTTCTCATTTTTTTGGAGTTTTCGAACTCGATGGACGACTCATAACGCTCGCCCGCCTGACAGTTTTCGCTGAAGCGTGCAGGGACGTCCTCCTGCGTTAGACCGAGAGGGAGGTCAACCCCGGTTGTCCCAATGTTCTTGTCAGCACAAATTACAGGTTTGACCACCCTGCGCCGCCGAGGTCCGAGGAAAACGTTTCCATTTTCTTGGCGGAACTTTTCTTTCTTGGAATGTTCGTCAACACCGGCCTCTTGCGATGTACAAGCTTCTTCTTGTGTTCATGCCCTTTCCATGAACTTCTCAAGTGACCTGGTGCGCGGGTATCCGGTCTCGCCCCCACGTCCGTTTCGCGGGCTGTGAAACCGGGATATGTCTTGAGTTGGAACCGCTTCTTGATGAACTGTTCGATCCTCCTTAGATGTCGGTGTTCATCGCGGGCAACGAACGTAATTGCATCACCTGTTGCACCTGCTCTCCCTGTACGTCCGATGCGATGAATGTAGTCTTCCGCATAGTGAGGGATGTCAAAGTTGATGACATGCGAGATGCCATCAACATCGATGCCTCGCGCTGCGATATCCGTTGCTACAAGCACTCGAAAATGCCCGCGCTTGAACCCATCGAGTGCACGCTGGCGCTGTGCCTGGGTACGGTTCGAGTGGATAGCCACGGACGTGATTCCGTTGCGCTCAAGTCCCCTGCAGATCTTATCAGCACCGTGTTTTGTTCGTGAGAAGACGAGGACGCTCTCCATCTGCTCAGCTTCAAGCACGTGGAGGAGAAGGTTTATCTTTGTCTCCTGTGAAGCAGTGTAGAAATGCTGCGCGATTGCTTCCACAGGGCTGCGCCTCTCGCCCACCTCGACCATGTGCGGATTGCGCAGGGCAAGTGCAGCCAGACCGTTGACTTCACTTGAAAGAGTGGCAGAGAACAGCAGCGTCTGACGTTCTGCCGGAACCGCAGCGATGATCCTGCGGACATCGTCGATGAAGCCCATGTCCAGCATTCTGTCCGCTTCATCGAGCACAAGCACCTCGATCTTAGAGAGGTGTATTGACCCGCGCTGCATGTGGTCCAGCAATCGGCCCGGCGTTGCAATTACAATGTCGACACCGCGGCGGAGCAGCTTCAGCTGGTTGTCCATGCTTACCCCACCGTAGATGGAGACAGCGCGGAGCCGAAGGAAGCGGCCATAGGTGGTAACCGCATCGTGCACCTGGTGTGCAAGCTCGCGCGTTGGGGTGATGACAAGCGCCCGAACATCGCGATCTCTCTTGTGTGAGCCATTTTCGGCTGCCAGTCGGTGGAGGAGAGGCAATACGAATGCTGCAGTCTTTCCTGTTCCCGTCTGTGAACGACCGATGATGTCCCTACCATCTAGTGCAGGGCCGATGGCGAGTGATTGGATGGGAGTCGATGTGGTATATCCTGCAGCACGTACTCCCTGCATAATGTGGTCCGAAAGACCAAATGTGGTAAAGCCCATAAAACAAAAACCTTAATAAATGAGAAATTAGTGATCCCATCGCCTTGCACAATGGTGCACGCGCAACGGTCTACAAAACCATGAAACATGCGGATTCGAAAAAACGACAGTTCGCAGCTGATGAGGAGGGATCTCTGAGGAGTTTTGCTCGCTGAGGTTTAGCCCGCCAAAGACGGACGGTCTACTCAATCCTTCCTGACCAAACCTTGCTGGTTTGCAGTGGGTTTAAGATAACTCTTTCGGGGGAGAATTCCTAATTGACGAGTGAGACGAGAGAGTAGAACACGATGAGATTCGGGGGCTTATCAGCATGGGCACACGACTGGCTATTGGACGCGAGATTGCCCGACTTTGTCGAGGTCTCGATTTGACCTGCGGATCAAATCGGACTTCGTCGTTGAACAACGCCCCTCGCAATGACAACCTGTCAACGAAACGTGGATCATTCCACACTCCTGGTACAGGCTAGGGCAGATCTATGCAAAGCTTGGAAGGACGGCCGACGCCCGTGCGGCTTTCGACACGGTCGGAGAATACGATGACTACGATTTTCAGGAACGTCTCCAGGCTCGAGTGATGCAGGAGATCAAGAAACTCGAGCAGGTGCAATAAACGGTTGACCGGTTGTCATTGCGATGAGCGTTGTTCACCGACGAAGTCCGATTGGATCCACAGGTCAAATCGAGACCTCGACAAAGTCGGGCAATCTCGCGTCCAATAGCCAGTCGTGTGACCAATGCTGATAAGCTCCCGAATCTCATCGTGTTCTACCCTCTCGTCTCACTCGTCAATTAGGAATTCTCCCCCGAAAGAGTTATCTTAAACTTACTGCAAACCAGCAAGGTTTGGTCAGGAAGGATTTGGTAGACCGTCCGACTTTGGCGGGTAAACCTCAACGAGCAAAACTCCTCAGAAATCCCTCCTCATCAGCTGCAAACTGTCGTTTTTTCGAATCTGCATGTTTCATGGTTTTGTAGACCGTTGCAACTGCACCGTTGTGCGAGGCGATGGGATCACTAATTTCTCATTTATTAAGGTTTTTTTATGGGTTTCACCACATTTGGTCTTTCAGACCATATCATGGAGGGAGTACGCGCGGCAGGATATACCACACCGACTCCCATCCAATCACTCGCCATCCGGCCTGCACTTGATGGCAGGGACATCATCGGTCGTTCACAGACGGGAACAGGAAAGACTGCAGCATTCGTACTGCCTCTCCTCCACCGACTAGCAGCCGAAAATGGCTCACACAAGAG
>JAPUKJ010000210.1 GCA_027295705.1 Ignavibacteria bacterium
TCAAGCGCAATCTGGTTCAAACTTTTGCCTTCTCGCCGTGCCCGGCGTCGGACTAGCTTATCGAGTCGCGGCGGAATCCCTCGAACCGTGTACTGCACAACTTGTTTGCGCTTCATGCCTACATTATAGGCAAAATATGTAGGCACTTCAAGCCCGGGAATTCTAATTGTCGCTGATCACTGAGTGCGTAAATTTCACCTTGAAGGCGCTGGCGGAAAACTCGAGCGATGGTCTCTGTGCGATCCCGCAGGACCTCAACCCAGACGGAAGTGTCCACTAGAGTCATCTTTTGGTTTTTCTGAGCTTCTTATGATCGTAGCCCTTGAGAAATTGGATCGAGCCGGCAAGCTCAGTAAGATCCTTTCGTTTTCTCAGATTCACGAGTTCTCTAAGTGCTTCGTGGACGAGCTCCTTTTTCGTTTTCGCCTTGCTGACGGAGAAGGCTTCACGTATTAGGTCATCGTCCAGAACAATATTGGTTCTCATGATCGACCTCTATACAGATCCAATACACATTATGATAGAGGTGTCAGCCCAGGGGAAGTTTGATTTCTTCTACATGAATTCATACAATAAATATATGAAATCCACATTGTCAGAGCGGGGCCAAATTACAATTCCCAAGAAGATCCGCGAGCAGTTGGGTCTTCGGCCGGGTCAGGAATTGGAGTTCGAAACGCGGGATGGTCTTTTGATTGGCCGCAAGCGCATGGTGGGTGATCCTGTCTCAGCCGTAACGGCAATCCTCAATCCTCTGGATGTGGATCGCGCCCTCGAAGAGAGTCGGGGACCCAAGTGGAGCCCAGAACTCGATGCGGACCGCGGTTGACTCTTCCATTTTGCTGGATGTCTTTGTAGGTGTGGGACCTTTTGTCGGTCCTGCCCAGAAGGGGCTTCAGGAGGCGATTGCCAAGGGAAGTCTCATTGTGAGCGAAGTGGTATGGGCCGAGGTACGGGCTCATTTTCCCTCGGAGGAAAGGTTTCGCCAAGCCATCGAAACACTGGGGATTACCTACGAGCCGAGTTCGGCTTTAGCCGCCAGTGAGGCTGGTCGTGTCTGGGCTCTTTATCGAAAGGGAGGCGGGAAGCGTCAACATCTGATACCGGATTTTCTGGTTGCCGCTCACGCTTCAATCCATGCAGATGCTTTGCTGACCCGTGATCGCGGCTTTTCCAAACGCTACTTCAAGAATCTCAATATCTGGGATCCGACGACCTAATGTACGGGTTGTTCGGTGACTGTCCTTGATTTTCGGCGGTTTGAACCTCGGTTTATGGTTGGGCGGACTCAATGCAATGATCCTAATCGAGCGTGTCAAACCAGGCAAAACAAACAGGATGGCACGTGAACAGAGCCTCCGCGAAAATCGTCGAACTACGTGATGACGATCTCGGCGGGCTTGGACACTGCACAGCAGAACAACTGATGAGAGTTTTGGTAACTGGCAGCACTGGCCTGATAGGCTCTGAAGCTGCAATTCACTACGCTCAACAGGGACACACGGTCTTCGGAATTGACAACAATATGCGGAAGGTGTTTTTCGGACAGGAAGGGGACACGAAATGGAATCTGGAACGACTGGAAAAGACACTCAAGAATTATACCCATTATGATGTAGATATCCGGGACTTTGAAGCCATTGATCGTATTTTCAGTGAGAAGGGATTCGACGCGGTCATTCATTGTGCGGCCCAACCCTCGCATGACAAGGCTCGTGATATTCCATTGCTCGACTTCAGCGTGAATGCCACCGGCACACTGAATCTCCTGGAGGCAACGCGTCGACACTGCCCCGAAGCACCCTTCATTTATATGAGCACGAACAAGGTGTATGGTGATGCTCCCAATGAACTACCTTTGAAGGAGTTGGAAACACGCTGGGATTATGAGAGGGCCGAAGACCATGACGGCATTGATGAAAATTACAGGGTCGATCAGTGTCTCCATTCTTTATTCGGCGTGTCTAAACTAGCCGGCGACCTAGCAGCCCAGGAATATGGACGCTATTTCGGCTTGAAAGTGGGCATCTTTCGAGGAGGGTGCTTGACTGGTCCTTACCACAGTGGGGTTGAATTACATGGCTTCCTCTCCTATCTGGTTAAGGCGGCGCTAAACGGAATTCCCTACACTGTGTATGGGCACAAAGGCAAACAGGTAAGAGACAACATTCACTCAAAAGATGTAGTTAAAGCCTTTGATGCCTTTTTGAGAAATCCCGGTTGCGGCGAAGTGTACAACCTAGGTGGTGGTCGGAAAAACTCGATTTCCATAATCGAGGCGATACAAAAGGTGGAGGAAATCTCAGGGGTTAAACTACACTGGGAGTACAGTGAGACGCCTCGTGTGGGCGACCATATTTGCTACATTTCAAACCTATCAAAGCTTAAAAGTCATTTTCCAGAGTGGGATGTTAGCATCAGTATGGATGACATGTTGGTAGAGATGATTGATTTTGCACAAAAGGGGTAGCCGTGGAACGGATTGCTCCCTGGCTATCTCGGATATGTCCTCGTTATTATTGAGGGAAAGACAGGAATGCAATCCCTAAGGGGAATCCCAACCAGTAGCTGATGAGGCCCATGTACTCGTTGACCAGGTATTTTATAGAATTGCGGTTCTTCCACCACGTTGCTGTGTCAAACGATGTATCACTTCTGGTCCAGTGTATGAGTCCCTTCATCTGTCCATCGGTCAAATAGTTCCAGATCGCAGTTGTGCGACGGGTGTGATAATTAGAAGTCACGATGATTAACGTGGTCTCCTTTGAAGAACCCAGAATACGAAGTACCGCTCTTAACTCAGCAAGGGTGTTTTCAACCTCCTCCTCTATAACGATAATAGCGTCATTGGGCACGCCACTGCGCAGCAGCGTCTCACGGTCATACTCGTACTGCTCCACGAAATCAATGCCCAGCGAACTAAAGGCATAGAAATCTTCTTTTCTCTGAGGTTGATTTAAGATGATTCTTGGCGCCCATCCATCTTTGTAAAGCCTTGCTGCTTCCAGCGCACGCAATGGAGCGCGACCACCTAGCACAACGATCGCGGAAGCTGGTTTCAGCACATCTTCAACAACAAGGTAAGCGCCGACACTACGCAGAACAATCGGGTGGATGAGGTAAGCGAGGACGCAGATGCCTATGACGCCCAAACCTAAATAAATAAAGATGCGAGAGCGCATTTGTTTCAAGTGAAAGCTTGCCTCCTGACCCAGTTGTCTAGGGTATACAGCTAAGGGTTAAATCACAAAACTAGCGTGTCGACAATACTCGATTTCGGCGAAGGTCAAGGCGTTTCCTCAGTGCGGATGGGAGTTCTGAGAAGACCGGCGAACAGCGTAAGTAGCCACATTATGTTAGGATGTAGCTATGTCAAATGTGGGAGTTAGAGAGCTTAAGGATAAGCTGAGCCGGTATCTCGAAGATGTGCGGAAAGGTAAGAGGATCGCTGTGACGAAACGGGGCAGGGTCATTGCTTTTCTGGTTCCAGCAGGGCGGAGTCGAGAAGTCGAGAAAGCTGAAGATCTGGTTCGAGAAGGTCTGGCTGTCTGGTCTGGGGGAGTACCTGCCGGGGCTAAGAAGAGAATCAAAATTAAAGGTAAGCCTGTTGCAGAAGTGATTCTGGAAGACCGTAGATGATCCTCTACCTCGACACCAGTGCCCTGGTGAAACTC
>JAPUKJ010000211.1 GCA_027295705.1 Ignavibacteria bacterium
CTGGATGGTATCGGAGACTCGGCTACCTGTGGAGTTGTCTGTTCAGGTGTTCGAGGAGAGATGAAAAGATTATTTGAGTGTAACGGGTACTATTCCCCCGGGATGTTTTACTCGTTCATCACCAAACGCTTTGGCTTCTCAGTGTCTAAACATGAGGGTAAGATCACCGGGTTAGCGGCATATGGCGACCATTCCCAAATCTTCGACCGAATGAAAGACATCATTTCCTATCGGGAAGAGGAGCATGATTTTTACTCAGAACATGTGCCCAGGTTATTCACGGCAAGAACCTGGGATGACTGGGATCTTCCGATTATCGATGAACTGCTTGATGAGGTGCTCAGAGAAGACGTTGCGGCCGGCGTACAGAAATTGACTGAAGATGTCGTATGCGCCTATGTTCAAGATGCCGTAACACAAACCCGATTACCGAAAGTGGCCTTAGCGGGTGGAGTTTTCGGCAATGTCAAACTCAATCAGAGAATCCTGGAACTGGAATGTGTGGAGGATGTGTACGTTCATCCCAAAATGGGCGATGGGGGACTGCCTGCTGGTGCGGCTCTGTATTTGTGGGCCAAGCAGAGGAAAACAGAAGGGAAACCGGCTTTGCCTACTTTGTTGGAAAGTGTCTATCTAGGCCCGGATTTTTCGGAAACCCACATCAAGAATCAAATTGAAAAATACGGATTATCCTTTCGTCGCAGCGACTGTGTAGAGAAGGAAATTGCAAGTTTTGTTTTCGACAACAAAATTGTTGGGCGCTTCGCTGGAAAAATGGAATACGGCCCACGGGCTCTCGGTAATCGTTCTATCCTCGCTGCTCCGGTAGACCAAACCATCAACGATTGGCTGAATAAGCGGTTGAAGCGGACAGAGTTCATGCCATTTGCTCCCAGTATCTTGGAGGAAGATGCGGCAGATTTTCTGACTGGTTGGTCTCCCGCCCAAGTGGCAGCTCGTTTTATGACGATTACATATGATGTTCCAATGGGCAAGGTGAGTGCGGCGCCGGCGGTAGTGCATATCGATAACACGGTTCGTCCTCAAGTTGTCCGTAACCGCGATAACCCCGGCTTTCATGAGGTCATCTCTGAATATAAGAAGCTTTCCGGTTTGCCGCTTCTCATCAATACCAGTTTCAATATGCACGAAGAACCCATTGTTTGTACTCCGGAGGACGCTATCCGTTCTTTCCTCGCTGGAAGTGTTGACGTTCTAGCCATGGAGAGCTTTATCGTGGAGAAATAGGTCTGTCTTCTGCCAAAAGCTACATTGTGTGTCCTTTCCCTCTTTCTGTAGAAGTCGCCAGAGATTCCCATGAGTGTCGTTAAGAAGGTTGCGGGAAACACGGCACTTATTTTGGGAACGAGAGCCGTCAATACTGTAATCGGAATCGCCACTGTTTCCCTGCTCACGAGATTCCTAGGTCTTACCGATTTTGGTACTTACGAGATCATTTTCGCCTACGTTGTCATCGCCGCCAATATAGTCGAATTTGGATTCAGACCCATCCTCACGCGAGAAATTTCAAGGGGAAGAGAAGAGGTGGATCTTGTAGTGGGGAATGTGATGATGGTGAAGTTTCTTCTGGCCCTCGCAACAGTTGCGGTCGTCAACCTCATGGTTCATTTTTTAGGCCAGGATCCAAGACTGTCGAAGCTGATGTTGATCTACTCGCTGGGAATTATCCTCTTCTCTGTCTCGGTATTTGAATCAACTTTTGCCGCAAATTTGAACGTCAAAGTACCCTCTTTTCTGCGAACTGCCCAACGGATACTTCTTTTGGCTCTCATTCTATTGGTCATATACGCTCAAGGAAGCCTCGTTCATATCGTCATCGTGGAACTCGTGGCGGGCTCCCTTTATTTGCTGTTCGGTTACCTTCTCTCGTTGAAGTATCTCAAGCCGGCTTTTGTCTTTAAGCCCGCTCTGTGGAAGGAGTTCGTGCAACTTTCTTGGCCGGTTGGAGCTTTCGCTGTCCTGGATCAGCTCTTACGCAAGGTGGATATCATCATTCTCTCGAGTTTGACAGATGCTGTGTCGGTTGGAATTTACTCGCTGGCGGCCCGGCTCACCCAATTCCTGGAACTTTTTGTTTTTGCTGTGATGGTGTCGGTCTTCCCTTTACTGTGTAAGTACTACGTGAGTGAAAAGGGAAAATTCGAAACGCTATGGCGACTCATTTTTAAGTATTCGATGGCCTTTATTACCCTGGTTTGTCTGGTCATCTTCTATGTCGCCAGGCCACTGGTGGTCGCTGTGGGTGGCGAAGAATTTGCCGACGCATCGCTCGCTTTGCAGCTGCTGATCTGGTCGCAGATATTCGTCTATGCAAGAGTCATAAGCGGCCACATATTCGTAGCCATCGACCAGCAAAGACTGTCCGTTGTATTGGCGTTGTTAGCTGTTATCGCAAACATCGTTTTGGATTATCTGTTGATCCCTCAGATGGGCTATCTTGGTGCCTGCTGGGCGACGCTCATTTCCTACAGCCTCGTTTTTCCACTGGCCTATTATCTGAAGGGGGCAAGGCCCTACATGAAAGATCTCCTAAGGAGTTCACTGCGTCCGGGGTTCGCCTTGTTGGTCACCGTCACCGCCGTGTTTCTCCTGGGTCAAGGTGTGATTCTGAATGTCTTGACTGCTGTCCTTGTCTACTGCTCTGTTCTCCTGCTCACTAAGATGGTTTCGAAGGAGGATCTACGTTTGATCAGGGCGATGTTTTAAGATCGAATCCGTCCAAGATGAAGAGGACTGGAATTAAAGCAACAATTGTTCACGTGTGTGAAACACTTGGGAAAGGCGGGCTTGAAAATACTGTTCGAAACCTAATATTGAATTTCAATCAAGATCAGTTTCAGTAGCAGGTTATTTGTCGGATAGAAGGGGGTTTCGTAGCAGAGGCATTGAGAAGAGAAACTATTCCAGTTCAGATCTTAGATAAGAGGAAATTCACTCCTCGCCTGTTTAGAACTGCTTTGGACAGGATTTCTTTCGATCCAAAGACAACCATTATTCATGGGCATGGATTCTTATCCGTTAGCTCGGAAATGATCTACTCCAAATTCTTAGGAGCCAAAGGAGTTGTTGTTCATGTCCAGAACATCGTGCCGCAGTTAACCTTAAAACAAATCCTGAAGAAAACGATACTTGATAGGGTGACAAACCAATTTATTGCAGTGTCCGACGATGTAGCGTCATCACTTCGGAGAGTCAAGGTCTCAAATATTACAACGATAAAGAATAGTGCTGACTCGTCAGGTTGGACATTCATGGCTAGGCCAAAGAACCAACACCTTGGATTTCCGTCCAACGCCTTTGTCTTGGGTATGGTGGGGCGCGTGGTCAAATATAAAGGGTTTGATCTGTTCCTGGATATCATAACAGGCATAAAGGATGTTTATGGTGTGATTGTAGGTGATGGTGAGTATTATCCAGAAGTTAAACGCATTATAGATAGACGAAACCTTTCCTCTAAGATTAAATGCTTTGATTTCCAGGCGAAGTTGCAAGACTATTATCAGCTCCTCGATGCCCTATTTCTCTATTCACTCCATGAGGGTGGTCCGTTGGTGTTATTGGAATCTCAGGCAGTGGGTGTTCCCTATCTGGGGAATGAGGTTGGTTACGTCGGAGAAGTTGTTGAAAATGGTCACAACGGGTATCTGATAGACAACACTAACCTTTCAGAAATCAATCAGCGCATCCAAGACATCAAGACTAACCGAGATCGACTCCGGAAGAATTGTCGGCCCATTATAGAAAAAGGGTTTTCGTTAAGACAGCAAATGAAAGCCATTGAGCATCTTTATAATTCGATATTAGGTCTTCCAAGAGGCAGGTATTCCAGTTCATGTTATCGGTAAAAGGCAATTCACTCCTCAATTGTGTAAGGCTTATCTGAACAAAATTCCTGTATCGAGATCATTTCATGAGCAGTTGGCAAGTTGCGATCTCAAGGTTTGGGGTAGCAGATAGAGAGAGTCGGCTTTGTACCGAATGAAACCGGAATCTGTCAGTGGGCGTGAAGCACGAGGATTCGATCAGTCAAAGGTTTTTCATCATAGCGTTATTAACCTTAACCTTCACCACTTTGATGATGTCTGTGGTTTAAATTAGCGGGTCTTTGATGTTTATGCGAGTGGAAGATTCCAAATCGTTGACTACAAAGAGGAAATAGAGGAGTACTACGAAATCGGTAAGGAAATAGAGACCTTCTCTTCTATTAAAGAGCTCAAAGACAAGATTCGTTTCTATTTGAACAATCGACAAGAGGCAACGAAAATTGGCTTGAGGGCGCGGGAGAAGACCCTGAAACACCATACCTACGAGCACCGCGTTCAATCCATCCTGGCCGATGTGCTCTCTTTGGATAATATTTCTTGATGTGATGACTCAAGCGGGTGGTGCTTTGCTCTTCCTGAGCAGCGATTTTCCCCCTCAGTCAGGGGGTCTGGCTCGATACAGTCATGGCTTGACCAGGAGTTTCACCGAATACTTCGAGAAGGTCATCGTGGTTGTAGCCAGAGGACATGAGCCGGAGGCAGGAACCGGCGAAGGTCACATCGAATTACACGAGGTGTCCGTCGGTGAGAACTATCTTCTGAAGGTTCTTAAGTTAGACTTTCACGCTTTGAAGATCACAAAGCGGGAAAAGGTCTCCTGCGTGATGGCCTCAGCCTGGTCACCCTGCGGAGTGGTGGCTTGGTTGCTTTCATATGTGACTGGCCTGAAGTATTA
>JAPUKJ010000212.1 GCA_027295705.1 Ignavibacteria bacterium
TAGAATCGTCCAGGGGGACATGAATACTTATGAAATCCGAGCTAGAAATTACTTCATCAAACTCCTCTAGTCGAATTCCAATTTTTTCCAACTGTTTCGATCTTTCAGGAGAAGGGTGTTTGACACAGCCAACCACAGTCATACCCCAAGCCGCACCTAATCGACCTACGCGCGAACCGATATTTCCAGCGCCGATAATTCCCAGGATCTTTCCCGTTAGCAGGTATCCCGCCAGTTCGTTCTTGGCCCATCGACCCTTTCTGAGCAACCCATCAGCTTGAATTATGTTTCGCGCTAGGGCTAACATCAGTCCAAAACTTAATTCCGCTACGGCCTTTGCTCCGGGCTCCGGTATCCGATATAGTGTAAGGCCTTTTTTGCGGACGTAGTTCAAATCCACATTTTCAGTGCCAGATCCGGCACGGATTAGCAACCCCAAATGAGGTGCACATGCCATGACATCAGCGGTAATATTAACACCGCTGCGGAAAATTAGTGCTTCCCGATCACGGATCAATGATTTTAGCTTATCCTCCGGTGCGTTGAAAGCACACACAACTTCGTGCTTCTGCCGTAGCTGTTCGATAGAATCCTGAGAAATTGAACTTGCAATCAGTATATTCACGTACTCCCCCTAAGTTTAGTGATCAACTAAATCTCGCTAATACCAGGCACCAGCGCAAATGCCATGAACTCGATACTGACTTCCTGGGCAATGAGAAAGTGATCTGATTTTGATTGAATGAAACGTTCGCGAACCGGAGTCATGCACGGATCGCGTCTGCACTTTTTTGCATAGAATTCTCGGGCTTTTTCTGACAAAATGGCTTCATCCGGTTAAACAACGCTTCGAGAGACACCGGGTATGGGTGCAGTACCTTGTACGCGTCCTTGCCTTCCAGGGCACGGCATAATAAAGAGTGTTGGAGTGCATCAATCCTCTCCAATAGTTCATTCTCCAGGCCAGGGAATGCAAATTTAAATGCCTTGTAGTATTCCAAGAAAGGCATTTGTTCATACTCATTAGAACTCGTCATTCGCTGGGCAATTTCCATTGGATTGCATGGTTCAACCGATATCGATGATTCACTGTGGCTCATTGCGAGAAACAATTTGTCTATAGTGGCCACGTTGCGCAACCGGTTTCCAAAAATATTTTCCGGTGAAACCCTAATATTGAGTTGTTGCCTAAAGGCAGGCAGTGCCTCAGTCAGAATCGTGAAAGGAAAATGATTTTTCAACCTACCTTGGCCAAATGTTCTTTGTACAAATTCCAGAAAGTGGATGCTCTTAAACAAAGCTTTCTTTTCTATGCCAATTTTGGGTAGTAAGGAAGGTATATGTTCAAACTGCCATTCCCATAGACAAATTGGTACTGACATTCCAAACATTTTTTCGCCATCACTTGACAAAATGACCCATTCATCACCGACATAATATGCTCCATGATTTGCGAACGAAAGTAGAGCCTCGGTTTTACCGCCTTTTGTCCAACCCGTGACAAGGATGCCAACGCCATTGTACACAAAGGCAGATGCATGAAGAGGAACGTACCCCTTACTCAAGAAAGTCAGATTTATGATGGCAAAAAGCCATGGAACAGAACGAAGGCCACTTTCGCACAGTAACTCACATTGGCCGCCTATTTTTTCAAACGGAATACGGGCCTTTGCATTTGCCCTGCTGCTGCTGAGTACATAAAAGCCGTCGTCCGTGAAACCAGCAGAATTCAGCCCCAGATATTTCATGGATGGTGTAGACAGTTCTTCTTTGAAAGAGATAACAATATCCGGATCCCTGTTAAGAGGTCCATGTGGCCGACCTAGTTGATTAGTTACCGCAGTAATATCCCCAGCGGTGGCATTCAACAGGCGTACACCCACAATCCCGTGAATGTCATAGTCAACTTGATGGCCAGTCGAAGGTTCCATAGGTTTTCTTGACAATGTCATTCTATAAGAGCGCTTCTCAATAACTCCGTTTCACTAGTATGTCAACACACAGAGAGAATTAATAAAAGCTCAGCATTTCTTGTTAGCTGAATGTCAGAAAACGTGCTGCGGGCGTTGAAGAAAAACTCCAATGGTAGTATCCAGTTCCCTTGTGTTTAGTTTTGCCAAGCTACAAGCTTTTCAATAAGGGCGCCAAGGACATTTACTTCCAGGAGAGATCTTCAACCAAAGGGGAAGGGGGAACTGGAAAGCAAAGTGAGTCAACCCACGACGAACCTTTGACCACGAAGGATTGTTCTATAGCTAATCAACAATTACTGGTTGAGGCGAATGACCGAAACAATCGCAGTGGTAATGACTGCTGCCGTGGTCAAAACGGTAAACACATCTCTGACCGCTAACCATGAGGAGTGGTCTATGAAAACAGTATCTCCTGGATAGAGAATAAGATTGACCGGGTCAACCTTTGCAAGGTCTTCAAGGTCAACGTAAAACTCGCGTCTCGTAACACCAGCGTCCCTCCTTAACGAACGCGTGACCTTGACCTCGTCAAGTACTGCGTCTTGGAGTGGCCCTCCCGCAAAGGAAACAAGCTGGATCAAGTCTGTTGAGGTTGGAACCTCATACCGTCCAGGGTTACGAACGAATCCCCAAACGTTGACTTGCATAGTAAGTTCACCCGGCTTAGACACGTAGTAGTATGATGCAGCCGAAAACCTCGGGACTACTGGAGCCAGCCCTCCCGTGAACTGTGCTTTAGTCTCGTATCCCGAGCCTAAGAAAACGACTACAATAATGATTCTATGGAAAAGCCAACGACTGCATGTCATGCTATAAACCTCTTGCTTTCCATAAGTCAGATCCACTCATGGAACATAAATGCAAATATCTTAGGAAAGTTCTCTCTGGCGTCGTTCCGCATGGCTGCCTCTCGCTCTACCGTTCTGCCCACGTTTGCCATATCTGTCTGCATAGCCATAATAGCCGTAGCCCGAGCGAGAGTGCAACACACCATAGGCCCGCTCCAGGCTAAAGTTGTTCAGTACTATGCCGGTGGGTTCTACTCCCACCCCCTTGAGCGATTCCACAGTTCGCTCCAATGATCCTACTGCCGTTGAGCCAGCCGAAACGACTATTATAACACTATCGACCAGAGTTGCGAGAACCGAAGCATCGGTCACGGCAAGTACTGGAGAAGAATCGAACAACACGATTTCGTAACGCTCTTTCAGTTGCTGCTCAACCAGGAATCTCATGTCAGCCGAACCCAGGAGCTCGGATGGATTTGGTGGGATGGTCCCACAGCTCATCACACACAAATTTTGAACTGGTGTTGCTTGCACAGCTTGTTCGTATCCAATTTTGCCGGACAATACCTCTGTCAGGCCGGGCCTCAACCCCAGATCAAAGAGGGAATGGACGTCCGGCCGCCTCAGATCGGTATCTACCAATAGCACTTCTCTCGCCGACTGTGCTATCGAAATAGCAAGGTTACACACCGTAGTTGTCTTGCCTTCCCCAGGATCAGGACTAGTGACGAGAATTGTCTTAAGAGGTCTATCGGAATTCCCAAACTGCAAGCTGCTACGTAAATGCCGGTAGGACTCAGCTACAGGTGAGACAGGATTGGTCAATGCAACAAGGTGTGAATTGATGGCTCTTCGATTAATACTTACTCTCTGTTTTCCTCCGAGCTGTCGGATCTCCTCACGCATGATCTTCACAGTGGACAAAGGAGAGAACCCTCTTTGCTTCAACTCTTCTGGGGTCTGGATTTTCGCGTTCAGAAATTCCTTGACGAACGCCAAAGCGACACCTAGGACCAATCCGAGTACAACCCCGACAACAAGATTCAAAAGAACATTTGGACTCGAAGGTTTCCTCGGCACAACAGCCGAGTCGAAAATATCGATATAGCCGAACTCCGACTGTTCTGTAATATTTGCTTCATTGTACTTCTCTTCCAGCAGCAGGTAGAGTTTTTCCACACTTCCTTTTTCGCGTTGCAGTCTTGCAAATTGAATACTTTTTGCGGGGATCGACCCAAACTGCCGCTCGTATTGTCGCAGTGCTTCATTAAGTGCTTGCCTCTTAGCTCGAACGGTCTGAACCTCAATCTGCGTTTCAAGAAACTTCTGCTTTACCTGTTGGAGATAACCCGTCGGATCATACCCAAACTGGGTTGATGGCAGAAGCGTCTGCACAAATTCCACAGTTCGCTCTTTTAGTTTCCCCCTAAGTTCCACGATCTGAGCGTCAATCTCTCTGAGCTTTTCATTGTAGATGTCCTTCGTTGCATACGCAGGGTTTTGTGCAATAGTAACGTCCCGCCGAACTTCCAAACTGGCCAGCTGTTCCTGAAGAATCCGAATGTAAGGATCGTTAGCCTCTCCCATTACCTGCGCGACATTTTTTTCTTGCTCCGAAATTTGAATCTGATATGAAGCAAGCGTACTCAATAAAGATTGAACCTGGATGTCCATGGCGTCGCGCTCAGCTTCCATCCTTGAGAGCTGTTCAATCAAGATCTTCGCCTCGTCGTCAAGGGAGACAACTCCTTTCTGCTCCATATAATCCTGGATTGCTTCTTCGGCTTTCCTAAGATCCTCGTGTTTCACCTTCGCTTGCGCCCCAAGAAACTCGCGGAACGACCTCGATTTGATCCTGCTCATATAGACGTTCCTGTCGTAGTACGCCTTGGCGTACGTGTTCGCAATGAGGGCTGCCTCCTGCGGATTTTGGCTCGTCACAGTTATCTTGATGATATCGGAGTCTCTGATTGACTTAAACTGAACCGACTTCGCCAATCTAGCAACGACTTTTTCGACAGTCGCGACGAGTCGCTGCGAAGTATCACCTTCCGAGGGTTGAATGATGGGAATAGGTACTTCATTTGCCGGATCAACATACTTTTGCTCTAACAGTCCTCTGGCAACATCTTCCGCAAGGGAGTTTGACTGTAGGATCTGCAGTTCGTTCTCTGTGATAGTTAAAGCACGTCCCGGCAACCTTTGGAACAGTGTCGATGGTGCCTGTTTCGTATCAATCAAGACGGAGGAAGTAGCAGTATAGGATGGCTTCATCCTGAACGTCAGAATAAAAACTGTTGCAAAAACCACCACAAACACACCCAGGACAATCCATTTCCCACGATAAAGCACGGCAACCGGATCAATATGCGGTATGTTGAAAATGCCAGTCGAGTTTTGGGCGCCGTCGGAATTTTTTTTCACAGTTTATCCCAGTGGTAATAATGTAATTTCAGCTTCACGTTTGTCAGTCCAGTGGAAAGTTTCGGAAAGACATCGTTTCCTTGCCATTGAGCCTCAACACTACAGCAAGCTGAATCAAAACTATAGTAAAGTTCCGGTGTTGGGGAACGATTATTCTTTGAACCTGCTATACAATAATAGAGTAATCTGAAAAGGCTAGAACAACCGCGCTAACGACGAGATGTCAATTAGTCAGAACCTGGATACATCCAGAGGGGAATTACTCTTCAATAAAAGTATGCAAATCGAACCATGAAGTCAAGAGTAATTAGATCCATTGACCTGCAAAATTACCTTAAAAGCCCTGCTTTCCTTCTTTAATTCATATGTTAAGATACTCGGTTCTCCTTTTTTGTGATGGAAATCATACATTTCTTTATTACTCGATGGAAAACTTCATCACAGTTCAAACAGTTGACCCTTTGTCACAAAAAGCTACTACTAAAGAAGCTATTATTAATTGAGGAGCGCAACTGCTGAGGTCTTCTCACATGCCGTGAAACCTCGAGGAAAGGCAAATTTGAACGTAATAGGTTCGATGAATATTGAGAGCGAAGATTTTCTCGGTGACACTAGGTCTAGCGCGTGATCAAATTGTCTTCTCGATTCCGGTACATGAAATACCGATGATGAGATATCCATTGTTCCGAATGAATGCTGTACCGAACTGTTGCATAGTCTAGAGAAACATGAATGGTCTCAGCGTGTGCTGACATCATGCAGATGACCAATAATACTACGTTTGTTTGTCACCCTGATCGGTTCAACGTGTTAGTAGGAGAACAAACAAAACGGCGCACGTAATAATCTAGGAATTTCATGTTCATGGTTAGATGCTCAGAGATCCTGCGTTTCGCTTGCATCGCCAAGCCACGTGCTGATGTTTCCCATGATACAATTGGTCAAGAATGTTCGGGACGAAATGACCGGCCAGGGAATCTGTGCGAACCACTGTGACAGGGTTTCGACTGAACTGCCAAAGAAGAATTGACTAGCAATTGTAAAGCGATTCCCCTATCTTTTGAGTGAGCTAAACTCCTGACGCACTCTTTTCTTCGCACATCCCAATTGCTTCTGCAACACAACCTGCTGGAAAATACTTTGCTGGACAGTCTCTTGATCTGGTCAATGACCTTTGACATGATTAGTAGGACAAAATTCAGGCTGCGAGGGCGCAACGACTGTTTCATAATGCTCGTAGCAGCAGGAACCGCTGGAAAAAGCGTCATAACAAGAAAACACTGGGAAATTTCCTGATGTTGCAATGAGCAAAGACGTGCTGCTATTTAGACCATCTAGGCGGGTTCAATAGAAATTCTAACTTCACACTATATCATAGCGACGTCACCCCAAGAACAGGCCAGGGAAGACACCACTTTGAACTTCACCCCATGGATAGTCCACTGATATCTCACATAGTGTTTCTTCTTCCCCCGCTATAGAACTTACATGCGTCTGGCCATACTTTCAGATATACACGCAAACCTCTCGGCACTAACCAGTGTACTCGCATTCTTAGATACGAATGAAGTGGACGAAATCTACTGCCTGGGCGATGTAGTTGGTTACGGTCCTTTTCCAAACGAGTGCGCGGATTTGGTAATCAAGAGGTGTACCGCCACAGTCATGGGAAACCACGAAAGTGGACTTCTTGGAAAGACTCCTCTAGATCAGTTCAACAAACCTGGCCAAAAGGCACTTCGCTGGACAGAAAAACAAATTACGACTCAACACTTAACCTACCTTAGTAGCCTGCCTCTCGTGACGGTAGAACACGGCCTTACATTTGTCCATGCGTCGCCATCTAGGCCGGCAGAATGGACATATGTTCTGACTTTGACCGAAGTCCAAGAGTCTTTTTATGCGTTCTCAACACAAATCTGCTTCATCGGCCATACACATATCCCGATCGTAGTTGGAGAAGACCTAAGTATTGACGCATTCCGACAAGGATCCCGTTTCCTTATCAATGTTGGAAGTGTCGGACAGCCAAGAGACGGAAATCCTAAGACATCCTTTGGACTCCTAGATACCGAAGCCTGGTCTTACCGCCTGATCAGGTTGCAATACGACGTCCACGAAACGGCGAACGCTATAATCAAACGAGGGCTACCAAAAGTTCTCGCAAGACGGCTGCTGGACGGTCATTAAAATACTCCAAAAACCTCGGGAAACCCTCACCCTGATTATTAGAGGAATAATCACACTTACAAACTCCTTTCAAAAGATTAGGTAGTGGGTCGGTTTGCTTTTCACGCCGCCTCTCGCTCTGCCTTAATGACACCCAAAAACTTTTCCCACGTCCAGAGATCCCGGCTCCTGTGAGACGGGAAAGTAGACCAGATTGAGGACTCTCAACAAGGCAAGAGAGAATGAGAACTTTCTTTTGCGAGCGGAAGGAAATTGCCAATTTTGCCCTCCTTTCAAGCAAAACTTGACATTCACCAAAAGGAGGGTATATTGAAACAGGTAAAACAGTACGTTTGAGTAAAATATTCATCTTGTGCTTTAGCACATCGTGCTTTGTAGTAAATCTCTTGACTTTGTTGTTGCAATTCACCGAAACCTCTAGTTCCCCCTGATCTAGAGTGTCACCCTAGGTAGATATGACGACGCGCACAACAGCAAGCCGCGTTTAGTAGTAGCTTGGTCTTGAAATTTCCCCCTTAACATCACGGGATCGGTGAAGATGCGAGTGGACTAGTTGAGCCAAATGCCAATTGTCCTCCTATACGTGAAGGACGAGACAGAGGCGTGCGGGCCGCAGCGCAGATGTTAATGTGTATTTTTTTCGTTGGATGTGAACTACTTTCTTACCTCCCCCCTAAGCAAATAGATCTCAAGTACCGGCCACAACAGATTTCAAAGCTAGGTTCTTTGACGGTACCATAATTTCCAGTTCAAACAAATTCTCGTAAATGCATTCTCATAGATTCACCCGAATTCTTCTACCGTTACTCTTCACGCTAAATGCCAGCTGGCTAGGTGCAGGTGACATTACCCAAGTACGAGTATTCAATACGTGGGCCGACAGCATAATTAAGAGCACCGATCCCGCTGGAATTACATATCATGCACCGTCCGGTCATTTGTTTATTACAGATTCTGAGATCAACGAAATTGCTGAGTACGCCCCCGATAGCGTAAACGTCTTCGAGGTTTCTTTACTCGGAGACACGGTATTTGCCACTTATGATACCCGAAGCATAAGCGGCAGTTATAGGCCTAGCCACGAACCCACCGGAATAACCTACAATTCTCTTGACGGTTATTTCTATATCACGAACGACAATAGAAAAGTGTTCTATCGATCAGATACTACCTTTGGCACCAGCATTTTGGACGTTCCGACAGTTCAAGATGCCGAAGGAATTGCTTTTGATCCCAATACCGGCAATCTCTATGTAGCCGATGGGAACGGGGGCGGCATGAAGATTGTGGTCTATAATAG
>JAPUKJ010000213.1 GCA_027295705.1 Ignavibacteria bacterium
TGTCCGCTGGTTGGTTCTGTCGGTGAATCATCCTTGCAGCCGATGGAGCCAACACCCAACAGTGCTATTACAGCGAATCCTGCTGCCAGCTTATTCAAAGCTCGCTGCATCATAACTCCATAAAATTTTTTGTTAATATTACTGGTTTTTGCAAAAACCCCACTGAAAGGGGGCAAGCAATGTGCCAATTAGCCCCCCACACAAGAAAGCGTCAAGAAGCTCCAATATGAGGTGGCAGCGCATTCTGTGGGAAATGGATGCCACATATACAGGTAAAAACAACATGTAAATTTGTGGCGTTAATGCGGCTCGACTAGCGTTCAATAGAGGTAGTCTGAACACTCCATATTAGGACAATCCTTCTCTAATTAGGACAGCACCTAGAAATCCGTAAACTTCCAGTGGACTTCCAAATATGAGAAGCCTATGAAATCACGCCTGATGGCTGGAAAGGAACTCCAATACGTTGGCCATGTCGGCAGGTAGATTGGAGTCGAACTTCATGATCTCATTAGTTTTTGGATGGACGAACCCAATTGTCTTCGCATGTAATGCCTGGTGAGGCATGAGCTTCAACAGATGCTGCACTTGTGCTTTCTGCCCGGACGTTCCGGGGCCCCAGACAATACGCCTGCCGTTGTAAGTGGGGTCACCGAACACAGGGTGATTGATGTGAGCTAGGTGAACCCGGATCTGGTGTGTCCGGCCAGTGTGGAGATTCAACCGTATAAGGGAAAGATAGGGGAAACGCCTGATCACCAAGTACTCTGTAATTGCTTTTTTCCCCTCCTTCACGACAGCCATCTTTTTTCTATCAGATTTACTCCTACCTAGATACGTCTCAATCACTCCACTCTGTTGAGTGAACTGTCCCCAGACTATTGCCCGGTACTCACGGCTGATAGTACGCTGGGCAAATTGCTTTGCAAGCTGTGCATGAACGTGATCCGTCTTTGCGATCACAAGCAACCCGGAAGTGTCCTTGTCAAGTCGGTGGACAATACCGGGCCGCATTGCTTCGTTCAGCGTTGAGAGGTTATTGCAATGGAAGAGAAGTGCATTGACTAGAGTTCCCGAATAATTACCGTACGCTGGATGGGTTACCATGCCAGCCCGTTTGTTGACAACCAGGAGGGAGTCATCTTCATAGATGATTTCCAGAGGTATATTCTCTGGAACAGCCTTTTGCGGAGCTTGTTGGGGGAGTATGATGTGAATAGTCTCACCAGGCACAACCTGGTGACTTGATCGCACGGTCCTGCCGTTAACAAGGACCTTCCCGTCCTTTATCGCACGCTGGACTTTAGTGCGGGTGGCGTTTTCAACGTGGTTGGTGAGAAAGACGTCAAGACGTTCTTTCTTTTTACCCGGTGGAACAAGTATGTCAAACTCATGGGGCATTCACCATAGAAGGCTCAGGTGGAGTCGCCACGCGCGGGAGGATGGTGATTCTCTGTACCTCTTGAATGAGTACCACCTCCGCCTTCTGCTTCAAGGTGTGGTTCTGAAACTGTTTGGATCACGTTACCGACAACAGGAACGGGGCTCTCTTGCTGCTCGCCTGGACGGCTTCTGTGAAAGAACAACAACACAATCACACCGACGGTAACGGATGCATCAGCGATGTTAAACACAGGCCAACGAGAAAGCGAATATCCGAAAATGTCAATGTTGAAAAAATCCACATCAAAGAAATCGACGACCTTGCCTTGGAAAAGTGACCCACCGGCGAACACGAATGCATAAAACACACGGTCAATCAGATTGCCCACAGCCCCACCGAGGATCATCGCGAGCGAGAACCGGAACCCAAGCGTTTCGTTACGCGCTTTAAAGAGATAGATCAAAATAGCTACGCTGGCAAAGAGAGAGAAGATAGAGAAGAAAAGTTTTCCACCGACATCAATGCCGAATGCCATCCCGGGATTTTCGATGTACGTGAGGCGGAAGAAATCCCCTAATATCGGCTTGCTGTCCCCATACTTCATTCCTGCAACTGCAATACCTAGCGAAGGAATGGCAAAACCCTTCACTATGAGTTTCGTTACCTGGTCAACCAGGATGATAATCCCTGAAACCACTAGCACTCGCACGTGTTACCTCACCATGAGAAAGACGAGACTATTCATCCATCCTACATTACTGCTTCTTTCCAAGAGCGATTCTCCCTCTTTCGCACGGCTTGTTGGTGTTCTTGTACTCGGCACATGTCTGGGCCGTTGGCACGGCTTCGAGACGCTCTTTGGGAATCAACAGCTGGCAGACCTTGCAAACACCATACGTTCCTGATTCAAGCCGCGCCAGAGCATCATCAAGTTGGCTAACAAACTTGCTGCCACGAGAAGCAAAGAGAAACGTTTTCTCCCGCTCCATTGCATCCGTGCCTTGTTCCATATGAAGCGAGTACGTTGAACTCTCGCTGACATACTCACCAGTCGTCACGTCCATCATACTTTCCTTCAGGGTATCGAGTTCCTCAATCGTATCCCTACGTTTTTCAACAATTATCTTCTTAAAATATTCTAACTGATCGGGCGTGAACTTTCTCGGCCCTAGCTTTTTCACAACATTGCTTTTCGCAGCTGCAGCTTTCTTAAGCTTCACACTCCTTACAGCAGTAGCTTTCTTAAGGTTTGCTTTTGCCTTCCGAAGTTGCTTGGCACGGGCAGCTGCCCTCTCTCTCATGATTTCTACCGTTGAGCGTATAATCGCTTTGGATTTCCTTTTCGCCATTGTTTTGCTTCCCTTTCCTGACAATGAATTATACCGCTTTTCTCCGCTCAATGCCAACTTTCACCTCTTCTCCATTTATGTCCAATTTCACATCGTACTCACCCTTTTGAAATGAATCCGATAACTCGACTGCAAGAGTTTCGTTCTTTATATACGTTGCCATTGAATTCAAAATTTCTTGCAGCTTTGTAGAGGCTTTGTAGTAGATGTGAATCCTGTCTGTGACTCCGAACCCAGCGTCCTTGCGCATGTTCTGCACACGATTGACAAACTCACGGGCTGAGCCTTCTGCAATCAGTTCCTCGTTCAATTCGGTATCAAGCGCTACTGTCAGCCCGCTGTCGGATTCGACTAACCAGCCCGGGAGATCTTCGCGTACGATCTCCACATCCTCTCTATTAATTGTACAGGTTTTGCCATCCAGAGGTAAATTCAACGTACCGACTCTTTCCAACTCTTCAATCTCGGCGACACTCAACTCTTTGATGCGGTTTGCGAGCAGCGGGACAGACTTCCCAAATCTCGGACCGATGGATTTGAAATTTGCCCTTCCTTTCTTGCTCACCATTCCAGACTCGTCAGTTACGTATTCTATTGCCTTTACGTTAATCTCATCAAGGATGACATCTTCCATGTACTTTACCGCCTGACGATCTTCCTCGTTCGCAATGGGAAGAATGATGCGCCTTAAGGGTTGGCGAACTTTCAAGTTCGCCTTGACGCGCATCGATCGCACGAGCATAACAATTTTTTCCGCCCGTTCCATCTTCGACTCCAATGCCGAATCGATAGCTACCTCTTCAACCCCGGGAATCACTGCAAGGTGAACTGATTCATAGCCGTCACGCTTTGTCACTGAGTTCAGGTTCCTGAAGATTTCGTCGGCAAGAAAGGGAGCAAACGGCGCCATCAACTTCGCAACAGTGGTCAGACACTCGTAGAGAGTCTGGTATACCGCTGTTTTATCCTTCCCCATTTCGCTCTTCTCGACGAGTCGAGTCGTCGACCAGAAACGACGCCGGTTCCTTCGAACATACCAGTTCGATAGCTGATTAATTGTGAAGTCACTCACTCCCCTGGCTGCCTTTGTGACGTCATATGCCTCCATGGACTCCACATATCGCTTGATGAGTGAATTCAATTCGGAGATGATCCATCTATCAATCTCGAGACGCTCTGCAAGCGGAATACTGGGTTCCGAAAAAGTGAACTTGTCGATATTGGCATACAAGGCAAAGAAAGCATATGTGTTCAGGAGTGTTCCGAAGAACTTGCGCTGAACCTCGATGAGTCCGTCTTCATCAAACATCGTCGGTCGCCAAGGCGGACTCGAAGTTACAAGATACCAGCGAGTTGTATCAGCACCGTACTTGCCCAGTGTATCAAATGGATTAACCGTGTTCCCCTTCGACTTCGACATCTTTTGTCCAACTTTGTCCAGCACTAAGTCATTCACGAGAAGGCTCTTGTAAGCTGGCTTGCCAAACAAAAACGTCCCGATGGCATGCAAGGAATAAAACCAGCCTCGGGTTTGATCAATGCCTTCGCAAATAAAATCCGCCGGATACTGCTCGCCGGAATCCACCAGCTCTTTATTCTCAAACGGATAGTGCCACTGGGCAAAAGGCATTGCGCCCGAGTCAAACCAGGCATCGATGAGCTCGGGTGTTCTCTTCATCACACCACCGCACGAGCATTGAAACGTCACGAGATCAACGAATGGTTTATGCAGGTCAAGAGGCTCCGGTACGTTTTGACCCTGACGTAGTTCCGAAATGCTGCCGACACACGTTTGTGTACTGCATGAGTCACAAACCCAAATTGGAAGCGGTGTTCCCCAGAACCGATCGCGTGAAAGCGCCCAATCCTTATTCTCTTTAAGCCAATTCCCAAATCGCCCTTCCCCTATTTCAGGCGGCACCCAGTTGATCTGCTTGTTCAAGTCCACCATCTTGGCCGCATACTTTGTAGTCCGGATATACCAAGAATTACGAGCGTAATAGAGAAGGGGCGTCATGCACCTCCAACAATGCGGATAGCTGTGTGTAATAGTCTCCTTTTTATACAGAAGGCTCCGGGCCTTCAGGTTATCAATGATGAGCGGATCCGCATCCTTTACAAACTTTCCTGCAAAATCGATCACTTCAGGTCCGAACTCACCGCTTTTGTTCACAGGATGTAGCGTCGGCAGATTGTATTTCTTTGCGGTCTGATAATCATCCTCACCATAGGCTGGCGCCATATGGACGATTCCTGTACCATCATCCGTTGTTACGAACTCCGCCTCGACTACGTAGTGTGCTTTTTTGTCAAGTGACAGGTAACTGAAGAGCGGTTCGTACTCTGTGCCGGCCAAAGTCTTTCCTTTGACTCGATCAAGAACTTTGTAATCCCCATCGAGTACTGAGAGTCGAGCCTCTGCAAGGATGAATTGCTCTCCATTATGTTCAACTCTTGCATAGTTAACGTCAGGATGGACAGCGAGCGCAACGTTGGAAATTAACGTCCACGGCGTAGTCGTCCATACAAGGAATGATGTATCCGGCTTGCCCTTCAATTTCATCATCACGTAGACGCTTGGATCTTTCACGTCGTCGTAGCCAAGCGATACCTCATGTGAGGAAAGAGGAGTCTCACAGCGCGGGCAATACGGCTGGATCTTGTAGCCCTTGTAAATCATCCCCTCGTCAAAGAAACGCTTCAACGCCCACCAAACGGATTCGATGTAATTGTTCTCAAATGTGATATAGGGCTTCGTCATATCGACCCAGTAGCCCATCTGTTCGGTCATCTCTTCCCAATCGGTTTTGTATTTCCATACCGACTCACGGCACTTTTTGTTGAACTCTGCAACACCGTACTTGACAATCTCTTCTTTATGTTTGAAGCCAAGCTCCTTCTCAACTTCGATTTCGACGGGGAGGCCGTGTGTATCCCACCCTGCCTTCCGGTGAACCTGAAACCCGCACATCGTTTTATACCTGCAAATGATATCTTTTAGCGTGCGGCTCATGACGTGGTGAATCCCTGGACGGCCGTTCGCGGTAGGCGGGCCTTCGTAAAAAATGAAGCCTGGTTTTCCTACGCGGGTAGAGATACTCTTGTCGAAAATCTCCCGGTCTTTCCAGAACTTAAGTACCTCTTTCTCAACTGCAGGATACGATATTTTGTCCGTAAGTTGTTTGAACATTCTTCACAAAAGCTACTTTAACTCAAACACTACATCAACGCTCGCCCTGATAGTCAGCTCTCCAGTCATAATAGGAGCTGCGGTTGCCCTCTCTAACCTTGCGAGGTCACGCGTCACGGGCACCGGCACACCACTGACCGTCTCTGAAACAGATAGAGCTCGTCCAACAGATGCACCCAATTCTTCTGCAAGCACCTCAGCCCGCTTCTGCGCATCAGTTGCCGCTTTCTTCAGTGCGTCGCGTTCCAACTCGCGCTGCTGCGAAGACTCGTACATCAATCCGCTGAAACTAGACGCTCCTGCGGCGACGGCTCCATCAAGGAAATCACCCACCTTCTCCATTAGTTTACCCTTGAACAGCACGCTGAAATTATTGCTCCCATTGTAGCCCACAATCGGTCGCGGCTGAATGCGTTTTTCGTAGTCGAGGATTGCAGTCACCGTAACGCGAGATGTTTGGATGTCTTTCGTCTCGATTCCATATGATTCCAATATGGCAAAAATCTCTCTCGTCCTTCTGCTTGCTTCCCTCATGGCTCCGGATGCTGATTCGCCTCGTGTATTCACTTGGATGCTCAACCTTAGCTGATCTGGCTTTGTCATCACGGTGCCTAGTCCACGTACCTCAACGATTCGCGGTTTAGACTTCTTGGTCTCTGTTGGTTGCGCAATTGCTACTGTAACCAATGCAATGAGAGCTGCAACAATCCCGACACATTTTACCATGTTATTACTCTTGTCCTGATTATTTCCCTTTGAACTGCGAAAAGAGCCACAGCAACAGGCTAATCACAACACTGAGAATAATGCTAGTAGTAATTGGAAAATAGAACCGAAAATTCTCCCGCTTTATGCTGATGTCTCCGGGGAGTTTACCGAGGAATGGTATCTTATCGAAGAACATCAGCAGCACTCCGAGCAACACAACCACCGATCCAACCACCACCAAGAATTTTCCCATTTGTTGCATTCCGGCCTATCATCCTTAGCCGCTTAAAGTCTTTCGATCACACCCTTCATTATGGCAGTAAGTTTAGGTTCCGTGTTTTTTGCAACTGCTATGATCTCTTCAACATTTGCAACTTGCAACGAATCCGGGAAGCACTCATCGGTGATAATGGAGAAGCCAAGCACTTGCAACCCCATGTGGATTGCGACAATATTTTCCGGGACTGTCGACATTCCAACAACATCTGCACCTATGAAGCGCAGGAATCGATACTCAGCCCGGGTCTCCAGATTCGGACCAGCAACGGCAACAAACACTCCGCGCTCAGTTCTAATTCTCAAGTCAAGCGCAACTTGTTCCGCAAGTGCAACAAGGTTCCTGCTGTACGGTTCGGACATGTCAGGGAACCGTGGACCAAGTGTATCATCATTCGGTCCAATAAGTGAGTTGTCTCCGAGCAAGTTGATGTGATCTGTAATAATCATGATGCTGCCTCGGGAGAACTGGGGATTCACTCCACCGGCCGCATTAGAGATCAACAGGGTTCTAATGCCCAGAAATTTCATCACCCGCACCGGAAACGTCACTTGCTTCAAGGTATAACCCTCGTAGTAATGGAAGCGGCCCTGCATCGCAACGACCTGCTTATTTACGAGGGTCCCGAAGATCAGCTTTCCATGGTGAGATTCAACAGTCGAAATGGGAAAATGCGGAATATCTTCGTACCCTATGACTACCTCAGACTTAATCTCCTTCGCCAATCCACCAAGCCCCGTCCCGAGAATGATGCCAATGCTCGGCTCCGCCTTCGTTTTCGTTCTCAGGAATGATACGGCCTCGTCAATTTGCTTGCGGAGTGTTATCATTATCCATATTCTTCAAGACTCCTTCCAGTTCAATTGATTCCTTACCGGTCCCGTGCGACGCTGTACGGTCCAGAACGTCATCACCTCCCATTTCCAATGTCTTGATGAGGTCCAGTTCAGAACTCAATAACACACGCAGTCTGCCAAGAAGAGAGGCTTTTTTCCCTCTGAGTTGTACTATATGAGCATTCATCCGTGCAAGATCCATACTAGCCTGCTCAACTATCTTGGATGCTTTGCCCTCCGCTTCTCGGACTATGGTTTCGGCTTCACGCCGTGCTGCTTCATACGTACGTCCAGTTGTCTCCTGGGCTTGCAGAAGGGTCTGCTGCAGTGTTTTTTCTATCTGTCTATAGTCTCTCAGTTGTGTTTCCAACTCCAGAAATTTGTCTCTCATTTCCTTCTGTTGTTTCAACAGATCTTCGAATTCGTCCGCCATCATATCCATAAAGGTATCAACCTCCACGGGATCGTATCCCCGCATTACCTTTTTAAACTCCTGCTTCTTTATATCGAGCGGTGTAAGCTTCATGACTGCCTCCGAGGTTTTTCGAACGATCAACTTTGGGTCAACAGGTTCCTAGGTTTTAAGACTGATTTTTCCTTGAGCCAAAGATTGCAGTACCAATCCGTACAGTCGTAGCACCTTCTTCAATAGCCACTTCATAATCACCCGTCATACCCATAGATAAATGATCCATGGCAACATTTTCTTGTCCCAGCTGTGCAAGTTTCTCTTTAAGTAGTCTCAACTGCCGGAACATTGGTCGTGAACATTCTGGGTCAGGTAGGAACGGTCCGATTGTCATCAATCCGCCCAGACGGATGTGCTGGAATTCTTTGAGGCTTTCTACAAACGCAATAGCCTTACCTGGCTGAATCCCGTATTTGGTTGCCTCACCCGTCGTATTCACCTCAACCAATACATCAACCACGCGGTCTGCCTTCGCTCCCCGCTTATCAAGTTCCCGTGCAAGATCGACGGTATCCACGGTGTGGATGAGATGTATCCATTCAGTTATATATTTTACTTTGTTTGTTTGAAGGTGACCGATGAAATGCCATTTGATATTCTTGTCTGCTACCTCCTCCTTTTTTCTCAGGAGCTCCTGTACATAATTCTCTCCTATGTCCCTCAGCCCTTCGCGGACCGCTTCGGTGATCTTATCTGCCGAAAAGGTTTTTGAGACTGCTACAAGCGTTACCTCAGACGGATCTCGCCCTATCTTGACGCAAGCTGAAGCTATTCTCTCCCTAACCTTCTGTACGTTGTCGAATATCATTCAAATGCAGACAATCAATATATATCATCCAGCCCTGAAAATCAATTCAAGAGCCCTCTGCTCTCACGCCTTCTGGAGGGACAAAATCACTCGAATTCGCTTCTTGACTTCGGTTCCATTTTTGATTTACTTAACCGAAACGAGAAATCAGCACTTCAGCTCATACTCACGGGATCCAACTACTTTTCAAAAAGGAATCTTCATGGGCATCCTTGACTTCGATGATTACGAAGAGGACTCCGAGAACGAGCAGCAAAAGAGAGAACGATTCGACGAGGAGTTAGGGAAATACAAGGACATGCTGAAGGATGGACCCTCGAGCATTTCCAGCATTGAAGCGTTGGAAGAGATAGTCAACTACTACTTCGAGCACGAAAAGTATGAAGAGGCCCTCCATTTCATCTCCCGATTACTTGAATTCACACCTTACAGCGCCGATACATGGCAGCGCAAGGGACTGCTTCTAAACGGTCTCTGCAAATACGAGGAAGCTCTCGAATCTTATGATAGAGCCCTCAGTCTCAACCCAGTTGACCCAGAGGTGCTCGTCAACAAGGGGATAACTCTAGACGACCTCAGTCAGAACGAGGATGCTCTGGCATGTTTCGAGCGAGCTTTGGAGATAGATCCAACCAATGAGGACGCGCTCTTTAACAAGGCAATTGCGTTTGAGAAAATGAGCCGCCACGATGAAGCAATCCAGCTTTTTGAATACATACTGAATGGAAATGGGGAGTTTAAGGAGGCCTGGTACGAATTAGGCTATTGCTACGACTATCTCGACAAGCCCCATGAATCCCTCAGATGCTATGATGAACACCTGAAGCTTGACCCGTACAATCATAACGCGTGGTACAACCGCGGTATTGTACTGAACAGGGCAATGAACTTCGGGAAGGCAATCGAAAGCTACGACATTGCACTTGCAATTCATGAAAACTCCCCTGCTGCGTGGTATAACAAGGGCAATGCCTATGCCAACATGGGGCGATTGCATGACGCGATACACTGCTACAATGAAACACTTCGCTTAGACGGAAAAGATGTCCCTGCCTGGCATAATCTCGGTAATGTATATGAGGAACTCGGCGAATTTGAAGAGGCAATCAAATGCTTCACTCAAGCGATCAAGTACGACCAAGATCACTATGAATCGTACTTTGGCCGAGGTAGCTGTTATGAATCACTTGAACAGTTTCGCCGTGCGCTGGGCGACTACAATAAGGCTCTCTCTATCAACAAAGATTACCCTGAACTCTGGTACGCCAAAGCCGATCTACTCTACAACATGGGCAGGCTGCGAGAGTCACTCATTGGATACAGAATGGTAACGAAACTTGACCCGATAAACCACGAAGCATGGCTCGATTATGGTGAGACGTTGTTCGAACTTGGCTACTTCAAGCAAGCACTCAAAGCCTACGATCAGTCTATAACGGCGAATCCTACTTTCAGTGACTCTTACTACTGCCGGACCAAGGTCTTGCTCGTGCTGAATAGAACCTTTGAAGCGCTTGAGTCCTTGAAGCATTCGTTTCAGCTCCAACCTGAGAAAAGGAAGGACTTTGAGCGGGAGTTTCCTGGGGTGAGGACTATCAAAGAGTTTAAGAGCCTTTTGAAAAAATAGCTCTCTTTCGTGCCGGTCATTCTAGGTTTTCCTCACTTTTTCAGACCAGCCCGCTAATTGCTCGAGGCGGGATTTTTTGTTCTTATTGAAAATAATAGGAGGGGCCATGCTGCCACTCGCGGTGGAACAGAAATACGAAAGGCTCCAGTCAATTCTGTTTGAGATGGGAAGCGTGGCGATTGGATACTCAGGCGGCGTGGACAGCACATTGCTCCTCAAAGTGGCCGTCGATGTGCTGAGGAGCAAGGCACTGGCAATGATTGGCCGTTCCGAAACCTATCCAACACGCGAATTTGAGGAGGCAGTAGCACTTGCCGAGAACATGGGTGCTCGTTACCGTGTCGTCACCACCGAAGAAACTGACGTGCTTAAGTTTCAAGAGAACCCACCGGACCGATGTTACTTCTGCAAAACTGAACTGTTTGGTAAACTTGATGAGATTGCGAAACAGGAAGGTATAGCGTGGATTGCTGATGGCACGATCACCGATGATGTCGGTGATTTCCGTCCTGGTATGCGCGCCAAATCCGAGAAGAATGTTCGCTCTCCTCTCCTTGAAGCAGATCTGAGCAAGCAAGAGGTTCGGCAAATCTCCAAGCATCTTAGCCTCCCCACATGGGACAAGCCGGCTTTCGCGTGCCTCTCCTCCCGTTTCCCATATGGTATGCCAATCACCAAAGAGAATCTGATGAAGATTGACAACGCCGAAACTTTTTTGCGTGATTTGGGTTTCCGTTCATTTCGTGTCCGCTTCCACGATGAACGAACCGCACGCATCGAAGTCGGGAAGGAGGAGATTGCCCGTTTCGTGGATGATGGATTGCGGGACCGGGTTGTTAGCTACATGAAACAACTCGGCTTTACTTACGTGACCTTAGATCTTCAAGGGTACCGCACTGGCTCAATGAATGAGGTGCTCAGAGAAGAGCTAGAGCAGTCTTCCGCTTAACCTTCCATTACTCGAACTATTCATCAGTCCATCTCCATGTCTTGGGCACCGCCGCGGCTACTAGTGCTTGGCACAGGCTTCGGAGGTTTTAACCTCATCAAACACCTCAAAGATGATCATGAGATAACCATTGTTAGCCCGCGCAACCACTTCCTTTTCACACCCCTGTTGCCCAGCACGACCGTAGGGACGATCGAATTCCGCAGCATCATTGAACCGATTCGCTATCTTCGGGATGATCTGCACTTTTACCACGCCCATGCAGTTCACTTAGATGTAGCAAATCGAAAAGTCACGTGTCGGAGCGCTACGGGAGAGAACGAGTTCAGAGTATGTTACGATACACTCATAATCGCCGTGGGTGCGATGAGCAACACGTTCAAGGTTCCTGGCGTGGATCGTAACGCATTGTTCCTCAGAGAGCTAAATGATGCTCGAGAACTCCGCCAACGGATCATTCAGTGCTTCGAGCGAGCTAATCTCCGTGGCATCACGTTGAGGAACGCAAGCGGCTCCTACATTTTGTCATTTGCGGCAGGGAACCAACCAGTGTGGAATTCGCAGCGGAACTCAATGACCTTATGATAGAAGATCTTCAGTTTACGTTCGTTGATGCTTGCTTTGGTGGTTGTTTATTTCTATGTCCTTGTGGTATATTGTTGTAGCTAGACATGGTAAATAGAGTCCTCTTATTGTCAACAGTCTTGGTCATCCTTTCAAGCAGTCTTCAATCCTGCGGTGACACGAGTACATCAACGCCGCCAGCGACGAGCAGGGTGATTTCTACAGATACCCAACTCTTTACTCATGTTACACAGTCCGAGCCGTTCACTTCCTACACCCTCTTTCCAAATGTGGACTCGGTAACAAGTGGAACTTTAAATGGTTCCACTGCGCACCAACCGTTGGTGCGAGTGAGCATGAACACAAGCGCACTCGCTACATTGCAAAACGGCAGGCTACCGCCTAGTGGCACTTTTCCAGACGGATCAATAATCTTTAAACAGATCATCAGTGACGGCCAGACGACTCTCTACGCTATAATATACAAAGATCGCAGCAACGCACTCGCAGGCAACGGTTGGCTCTGGGCGGAGTATCAACCAAATGGGACTGTGGCATTCTCAATTGCAAACCGCGGCAGCGGATGTGTAGGATGCCATGCACGGGAGCAAGGACCTCAAAACGATTTCGTCAGGACTTTTGAACGGCAACCGTAGCAGCGGACCTAATCACCCAGCCCTCAATGTTCAGTTATGACGTTTTACCAAAGACTTCGTTTCATTCAACGGAAAAGCAACAGCCTCTTATGTATCGGTCTCGATTCCGACATAAGGAAAATTCCGCGATCTCTGCTTAAGCACCGTAACCCTATTTACCAATTCAACAAAAAGATAATTGGTGCGACCAAAGACCTTGTCTGCGCGTATAAGCTGAATCTTGCATTCTACGAAGCAATCGGGAAACAAGGCTGGGGGACTATGCACAGGACTCTTTCGTTAATCCCGGATGATGTGCTCACCATCGGCGACGCAAAACGTGGAGACATCGGAACGACGGCAGAGTTATATGCAAAATCATTGATGGTAGATTACGCATTTGACGCCTGCACCGTTAATCCTTACCTAGGTGAAGACTCAGTCTTGCCGTTCTTGAAAAACAAATATCAAGGCGCCTTCATTCTAGCCCTCACATCAAATCCAGGTGCAAATGATTTCCAGTATTTGAACACGCAAGGCAGGCCGCTGTATGAACATGTTATTAGCAAAGTCAGAAAGTGGAATAGCAAAAAGAATTGCGGACTGGTTATTGGAGCAACGCGACCCAGTGATCTTAAACGTGCAAGAAAGCTTGCACCTGAAATGCCGATCCTGATTCCGGGAATCGGTGCACAAGCTGGCAACGTGGAACTTGCGGTTCGCTACGGCTGCGATGGCAAAGGAGAGTTGGCTATTCTTAACGCTGGACGTAGTATTCTGTACGCATCTCATCAAGCAGATTTCGCAAAGGCGGCACGCGCAGCCGCACTCAAACTACGGGGTGAGATCAACAGCTATCGCGGGAAACTGTTTCCATAGGAAGAAAGAAGCCGCAATTTTCCAGTGGGAATTTCAGGTATCCCGGACAACACGCAACTCAATGTGGGAGATCTGTAATGAACATTCCTCGTATCCCCGAGCAATTTCTTCGCCAAGTCTGGCAGCAGCAGCGCTTCATAGCACACAACCTTCATACATCTAACGGTAAGCCGGTTCAGATTATTTCACCCGGCACACCAAACAATGATAGTGGTCCTGATTTTCTCAACGCATCAATCCGAATCGGTGGTATCACGTTCTACGGTGATGTTGAATTACATCAGGATCCCGCTGGGTGGCAAGCACACAAACACGCCAGCGACCCCCATTACAACCGAGTGATTCTGCACGTTGTCATGACCGCTGATAACGTCTCTCGTCCTGCACGCACTCAAAGTGATCGGCCGTTACCACTTCTTGTGCTTCACCCTTTCCTCGACGACACCCTGCGGAAAACGCTGGTGCAATCGATGCTTGATGACCGACAGGATCGGCCACACACCATCAGATGTTACGGGCTTAACGATCCTATTCCCCCTGATGTCATGACTCACTGGATTGAGAAGCTAGCACACGAGCGGATCGAACTTAAAGTGCGGCGATTTGAAGAGCGCCTAAAGCAACTGGTCGACGAGCATAGGCAGACCATCCGTGAACCGTATCCTCGCTATTACGGGAACCCCGACGAGATTCCACATCCTAGGAAGGAATACACCAAGAAAGACTTCACAGCCAAGAAGCTCTGGGAGCAACTGCTGTACGAAGGAATCATGGAAGCTATGGGCTATTCAAAGAATTGCGCACCCTTTCTTGCACTTGCGCAGTCAATCAGGCTCGAGTTGCTGCGTCAATTCGACCTGAAAGACACCCGCTCTATGCTGGCACTACTCTTCGGCGCCGCGGGGCTCCTTCCTTCCACGCGCACACTACAGGATAAGGAAAGCCGAACATATGTCCGATCACTGAGAAGACGATTGAAAGAAATTCGTCACGTGCTTCCTTCAGGATCCATACATGAGGGAGAATGGCTATTCTTTCGGCTCAGACCAAACAATTTCCCAACTGCTCGCCTTGCGTCAGTATGCTTTCTCCTGCCGTCACTGTTTGATGAAGGAGCGTTCAAGCACTTGATCAAAATCTTCAATACACACGCCGTAACTGTCCAACAGCGGATCAACTCACTACTAGGCCTGTTTTCTTTTCAGGCAGATGCATTCTGGCAGCGCCACTATCACTTCCGCGCCAAAACTGCCAACACCGGCATTGCGCTTGGTGAGTCTCGCAAACAGGACATCACGGTCAATGTTATCATCCCGATAGTGCTGCTGTACGCACGAATCTTCAACGACCAAACGGCGCGAAACAGCACACGCAAGGTTTTAACCTCACTTCCGTCTTCTCAGGAAAATAATCTTACCGTGAAGATCCAACGAGAGCTACTGAAAGAGAAAGCATCGCTCAGTTCGGCACTAATGCAACAAGGGGCCATTCAACTCTACAAATTCTACTGCTCTCCTATTCGATGTTCAGAATGTGATATCGGACGAAGGGTCTTCCCAAAGGTAGACCAGTAAAGATAGCAGCGTGCGTGAAACACTCACTTACTACTCAGCCGACGAGAGATCGGATGCGAGGACATAGTCCCCAGAAAAGACTAGGTCTTACGCTGTTTCTTCTTTGCAGCAGGAAAAAGGATGTTGTTCAAGATCAGTCTGTAACCAGGGGAGTTTTTGTGTAAAGACAGGTCCGTCGGCGGATCTCCGACCGCGTGCTGGTAGTCTTCAGGATCGTGGCCACCGTAGAATGTAAATGTCCCCCGGCCAAAGTTGCCGTGCAGATAGCGCACTTGGTCAAGCCCCTCCTTTTCCGCGAGGAGGACAACCGTCTTCTTGATCACACTCTTTTTGAAGTTTGTCGTTTGACCCAGGAACCCCTTGATGACATTCACGTGATTCTGAGTTAGCATCGTCGGAACGGGGTCGAATTTCGCAGAGAACTCAAACAGTGTGAAATAGTCGGTCTCTGGATTTTGGAGACCAAGCAGGTCGCTTGGCGGCTGGTCGATATCAGAATATTCATAGCGAAGTGGATTTCTTTCCAGTGTAAAATCGGTGAACGCCAGCGTTTGTGAGAAATCAAGCTTTTCCTGAGCATCCGGATCGGGGGGATCGCCATCATACATCACGTCGCAGATATCGACACCTTCTGCGGCAAGAGCTATATCGTATGTGTCCGTTGCTGAACACATTGAAAACATGAAACCACCGTTCGCAATGTATTCCTTGATATGTCGTGCAACTGCCTTCTCCATTTCCGAGACCTTCTTGAAACCGAGCTCACGCGCCTTCTTCTCAAACATTATTTGCTGCTCGATGTACCAGCTTGCATTGGCAAACGATGCATAGAACTTTCCGTACTGGCCTGTGAAGTCTTCATGGTGGAGATGTAGCCAGTCATATTCAAAGAGCTTTCCCTTCAGCACTTCATCATTCCACAGTTTGTCATATTCGATCTCAGCGTACTCGATAGCAAGAGTCACGGCATCATCCCATGGCTGGAATCCTGGTGGAACGTATACCGCCACTCGGGGTGCTTTTTCTAACCGTATGACATCCATATTATTGTCTTCTCGTTGCACGTCAGAGTATATTTGTGCAGCCTCGGCAAAACTAACCTCACTGAATACCACGCCACGCACGCGGCACTCGGCCGCTAGAAAATCGAGGTTATCCATCATGAAGGAGCCGCCCCTGTAATTCAAGAGCCAATCGATTTCCAAACCCTTTGTCAGTATCCAGTATGCAACACCATATGCTTTCAAATGATCTGTCTGCTGAAGATCCATATAGATGAGCAACTTCTGCTGAGCCTGCAATTTATTGAACGCAAGTAATATCGCAAATACTAAGAAAGCTGTCTTCCTCACACTCCATTCTCCATGGGCAAGTCATAATTTCTGAATACAATCATATCATTGTATGGCATCTCGTAGCTCCAAAATGCTTACTTCTCCATACTGCTTTATGGCCGGCAACGTTTCCTGAGCGGGTGTCACCAAGACAAGTAAAAGGTCATCAAGAGGAAAATATTCATGCGCGACTCTTTGTACATCTGCAAGTTGGACAGCCCTTATGTTCTCGATGTAGCTTTCAAGGTAGTCTTTCGGAAAGCCGTATAGCTCGATATCCGAAATCTCCGCTGCCAGAGCTGCGGGAGTTTGCAAGCTCCGGGCAAAACTCCCAGCGATGTAGTTTTGTGCTTTTTGCCATTCTTCCTTTGTCGGTCCTCGCTCCCGGAATTTCTTCAATTCTTCCAATACAACGTTGATTGTCTCGGTGATCGTCTTATTCTTCGTGAATGTATCGATACTGTATACGCCACCAAACATGTATCTCGAGAACCGACTACTTGCCCCATATGTCAAGCTCCGTTTCACACGCAATTCCTCGACAAGTCGAGACGTGAACCCACCGCCGAAGACGGTGTTCGCAACCGTTATTGGGAAGTAATCCGGGTTCCTGATATCAACACCAATATTACCTACCCTGATCTGCGTCTGAGTCACGTCTGCCTTGTTGACGAGAACAATGTTTCTTCCCCTCACCAACGACGGTGGAGGTAGTGACACGTCCCGCCTCGCCCCAAGCCGCCATCCGTCGAAAACAGACTTGATCTTTCCCAGTATCTCCTGAGAATTGAAATCCCCCACTGCGACAAGCATTGAATTGTTCGGTAGAAACGTCCTTCGGTAGAAATCAACGAGGTGTTCGCGTTTCAGTAGCTCTAGCGATGCTTTAGTGCCAAACGACTGCCTGCCGTACGGATGTGAACCGTAGACTGTCTTGCTAAAAGTGATTGAAGCTATACTGGATGGCTCTTCCTTGAGCGCGTCGAGCTTCGCCAGACGCCGCTTGCGTTCACGCTTGATCTCCTCAACTGGGAACACAGGGTTAAGGATGACGTCGGAGAATAGGTCCAGACCAGCATCAATGTCTTTTGCCATCACTTCTGCTTTCGCCGCGCAATAGTCCAGACCAGAGGCAACCGTGAGCGATCCGCCGGTGAGATCGATAGCTTCGGCAATCTCAGGGGCAGTACGGTTGGTGGTTCCTTCTCTCATCAACGATGTTGTCATACTAGCAGCACCTTCAAGCCCATCCGGGTCTTGGGCCGATCCGCCTCGTGCCACAAGTCGAAGGTGCACCAGTGGAACCTTCTTGTATTCCATCAAGATGATCGTTAGCCCATTCTCCAGAACGAATCGCGCAACGGGCGGGACGTGAATCTTTTGTCCAAAACTGAGTGAACTGACAACAAGTACAAGCGTTAATATTTTTCTCATACGGGACAGGGAACACTTACTCCATACTGACTAATTGGACAATGTGCCTAGATCAGATCTTGTTGAACTTTCTGGAACCAAGACTACAACGGTGCGGGCGCGCTCAGAGAAATATTGCTTTGCAACCCGCTTGAGATCCTCCGAAGTAACCCGTGCGTACCGATCAAGTACTTCAACTGACTTTCTGTAATCGCCGTGGACGACTTCGTAGTAGGCAAGACGATTTGCAATACCAACATTTGTTGTGAATTCCTTAATATAGTCCATTTGAGCCATGTTTATCGCTTTGTGCAGTTCTTCCTTCGTCACCCCTCTTTCTGCAATCCCGTTGATGATCTTGTAGATTTCCTCTTCTGCATCAGCAACCGACTTTCCCGGCTGCATCTGTGCGTAGAACGAAAACAAACCTGGATCTATGTATTCATCCACCCAAGCGCCAATCTCCGTAACGAGTTCAAGCTCGTATAGGATTCGCTTGTAAAGACGCGAACTTTGTCCGCGGGAGAGGACTGTTGCCAATAGATTCAGCGGATAGATGTCCGGCGATGAAACGCCCACCGTTTTATAGCCGATAGCCACAGCAGGTAGCTCTGCGACTTTGTGAAGTTTCACGCGACGCTCACCCTGTTGTTGAGATTCTGCATTGTTGATCGCCCCCGGTGTAGGCTGACTTGGAATCGAGCTGAAAAGCTTCTCCATCTTTGGACGCAGAGCTTTGGAGTCAAAGTCACCAACGACAAATACTGTGGCGTTGCTGGGCGTATAATATGCTTTGAAGTAGTCCTTTGCATCCTGCAGCGTAATATTATCCAGATCGGTCATCCAGCCAACGACCGGGTTATGATAGGGATGTACAACATACGCGGCAGCGTACAGGTCTTCAAACATCTTGCTGCTTACAGAGTTATCTGTGGAAACGCGTCGCTCCTCCTGTACGATTCCTCGCTCTTGTTCAAGGTTAGCCGTGTCGATTTTAAGCCAACCGAGTCGATCGGCCTCCATATCGAGCACTTTGTCTAGCAGATTTGGGTTGAACTCTTCATAATAGAAGGTGATGTCCCTGCTGGTGTACGCGTTTGAGTATCCACCTCCTGCTTCCAGAATTTTGTCGAACTCCGTTGGTTCGTAATTCTTTGAACCATTAAACATCATGTGCTCAAACAGGTGTGAGATGCCTGTGATACCAGGTCGCTCATTCCTGCTGCCGGTACGAAAAGCAATCGAGAAACATATACTTGGCACCGTATGATCTTCCATTGCCACGACCTTCAAGCCGTTACTCAACGTGAATTCATCATCCACGTCAAGGAGCTGGGCCTGAGCTGCAAATCCAACTAAAAAGAGTAACAGATTGATAGCAATCGGTCGAAGCATCAGTTTTCCAAATCGAGCTACAGAGTGTCCCCTCGAAGCCTTCGTATGCGCTTCCTCGCCTCTGCAGTTAGGATTGATTGTGGAAAGTCAGCCAGAAGCTTGTCATATGCTGAAATTGCCTTGGCTTTATCATTCAACTTGTAGTGATAGATTTCACCAATGCTGAATTGTGCCTTATCCAGTGCTATGCTACTCTCTGTGAACTCCTCAAGCAGGCGCTCGTAGGTTGCAATGGCATCCGTATTGAGCTGTGCTTCCGCTTGCAGTGTGCCAACTTTCATCAGCGCGTCGTCGACCAGCAATGCTTGGGGATACTGATCGATCACTTTCAGGAATATCGCAATTGCTTCCGTGTTCTTTCTTTGCCGAGCCAAATAGTGCGCGCGGGCAAACTGGGCCAGCGCTGGCTCTGACGTCATCGTATTCTCTTGAAGAAACGAAAGCAGAAGAAGAGCGTCGTTCGCATAATCAGCCTTGAGATTTAAAGTGATTCCTTCCAGTAGCTGAATTGCACCCTGGAATCTTCCGTTGAAATATTCCAACTCCGCCAGACGATAACTTGCCTCGTCACGCTGATCAGGTACGGCAGCCGGGTTGTTCATGACGGTTCGGAAGCGCGCAGCCGCCTTTGCAGTATCCCCCTTTGCAGTGAAAATCTCTCCCATCTTGAGGGAAACGTCATGGGAAAGAACGTTAACACCGGGCAACTCTTGTTCTACTTGCTCAAAAGACCTGAGCGAGCCATCAAGATCAAAAAACCTTTCAAACTGAATTGTGCCCATTTGGTAGTAGGACTTTGCAGAGAAATCGCTATGTGGATATTCGCTAATGATTTGTCTAAAGTATGCTATCGCGCCAGCGTATTGGGGTTGAGATTCCGTTGCTGGAAACTCATCGATCGAAAGCGATCCCTGCAACGTATCTGCAAGTATGCTCAACTCTTTCAACGCGCTCGCGTAGCCGAACTTTGCCTGGGGGAGACGTTCAGTCGCAACCGGGGTGTTTATTGCCTCGAAGTATGCTTTTGCTGCAACCTCAAACGTCCCCTCCTTAAACACGCGATCAGCGAAAGCGTGGATCCTTGCGCCATTCTTCCTAGACATCTTGTCAATCTTTTTGTAGATCTCAAACGCCTCATGGAACTGCTTTCCTTCGAGATAGAGCCAGCCCATCAGCTCGTACAGGGAAACATCCTCGTGCTTCTCCAGTTCACCACGGACTGTTGCGAGTGCTGCACTCAGTCCTTCCATCTTGCCTGTAAAGCGCGACATCCTGCTTTGCACAAATCCGAGCTGTGTCGGATTTTGATTAAGCCAACGGATATACTCCGTTGTTGCACCGTCATAATCCATCGTAACCGCAAGGAGGTGTGCAAGGTCGGTTGTAAATAAGTTTGGATCACCGCAGGCAACGCGTGCCCGTCGGTATAATTCAGCTGTTCTATCAAGCAGCCGGTTCTCAAGAAGGATATTCGCTATGAGACGATAGTAGCTAGGGTTCGTAGGATCAGTCGCGAGTGCACTCTCCCATGCCGCGGTCGCCTCTTTCTCCACTCCAGCTTTGTAATAGACACTCCCAAGCATCCCCCGCAGGTTCACATCGCCCGGAGAGGTAGTTACACGCTTTTGCAGAAGAGAAATTGCGTCATTGTACCGCTTGAGTTTCAAATACACACGACGCAGCCCCTCAAAGTAGACATGGTTGCCCGGTTGGCCTTCGTACAACTCTTCGTACAGCCTGACGGCTTCCTCAAACTTGCCGGCCTTTTCGTAGCTCTCCGCAAGCTTAAACTTCGGTGTCCGGATTGGCTCTTGAGAGGATGCCACGCTTGACAGAATGATAACCACTACCAGTGAAACCGGCACAAAAAATAATCTCATAACTCTTGCTTACTGAGTTTGCGCTGAAATGTTTCTCTTGAACAACATGATCATGACAAATAATATAGCAAAATCGGCTGATAATTCTACGAGAAACACCCTCGTTCCCCTTTGACGCTGGCTTCTTCTCTCCGCTGGCATTACCTTGCTAAACACTCTCAATTTACGTACCTTCATCCATCGATTTGTGGGAAAAGTCGCCAAGGCATGTTTGGAGTCATCCCTTGGTGACTTTGTGTTGTTATTATGGACTTGATCGGCTTGAAGAAACCCAGAAACATAGCCATACTAGGCTCCACCGGCTCTATCGGTTGTAGCAGTCTGGAGGTGATAGCTAACTTCCCAGACGAGTTGCGTGTAACCTATCTGACTGCAAATAAGAACATTGGCTTGCTGCAGGAGCAGACTAGGAGGTTTAGACCGCGGGCTGTTGTTGTGCTAGAAGAATCCAATGCTTCCGTACTGAGAGAAGCTTTGGACGGTACAACAGAGGTACTTGTGGGCGAAGAGGGGCTACAGGAGATTGTCTGCAGGGAAGATGTTGACATTGTCCTCAGCTCTTTAGTCGGCTTTGCAGGACTAAAGCCGACCCTACACGCTATTGAGGCCGGCAAGGACATCGCCCTTGCGAACAAGGAGACGCTGGTTGTGGCAGGCGAGATCATAATGAAAAAGGTGCGCAAACATGGCGTCCGCCTCCTCCCTGTAGACAGCGAACACAGCGCGATTCTCCAGTGTATACAGGGAGAAAATACCAATGACATTGAGCGCGTTATCCTGACCGCATCTGGCGGGCCATTTCTGAATATGAATGAAGAACAATTCCACAGGATCACCGTAGAGCAGGCGCTCAACCACCCAACTTGGAAAATGGGTAACAAAATTACCATAGATTCTGCAACGCTGATGAACAAGGGTCTCGAGGTAATAGAGGCCTTCTGGTTGTTTGGTTTACCGCCCGAGAAGATCGAGGTCCTCATCCACCCTCAGTCAATTATTCATTCGATGGTAGAATTCGTAGATGGATCGATCAAGGCCCAGCTCAGCGTGCCTGACATGAAAATACCAATACAATACGCGCTGATGTACCCGCGAAGACCTGCTTCACCTTATAGCAAGATTGACTTCAACACACTGAGAGAGATGACATTCCTGCGACCGGACATCAAGAAGTTCCCATGTCTTCCCCTCGCATTCAGAGCCCTTCAGATGGGGGGCACTGCGCCTGCTGTGCTGAACGCAGCAAACGAAGTGGCCGTCCACCTTTTTTTGGAAGAACGGCTTTCGTTCACTTCCATACCGGCTGTAATTCAGGATACACTGTCATCTCACACTCCAATCCATAATACAATGTTGCAGGATGTGATAAAGGCAGATAGTGAAGCGCGAGACCATGTTCGACAGCAGACTGTTGCTATCCATCAGTAACAGGTAAAATCAATGCAATTCCTAGAAACGGTATTTTATTTCATTGTCACACTCGGCGTTCTGGTCTTTGTACATGAGCTTGGCCATTTTCTTGCGGCAAAACTTTTCGGTATGCGCGTCGAGCGATTTTCCATCGGTTTCCCCCCGCGTGCATTCGGCAAGAAAATCGGCGAAACGGATTACTGCATCTCGTGGATTCCGATCGGCGGATTCGTGAAAATCGCTGGAATGATTGACGAAAGCTTTGATACCGAACACCTCGACAAACCGCCTGAGCCTTGGGAATTTCGCTCTAAGCCTATCTGGCAACGGATGATTGTCATCTCTGCTGGTGTGGCTATGAATATCCTGCTGGCCGTTTTCATCTTCTGGGGTATTAATTACACCCAAGGCAAAACTGTTCGTGACACAACTGAAATTGACTATGTGATTAAGGACAGCCCTGCCGCCAAGGCTGGCATAGAAGCAGGTGACAAAGTCATCACGATCAATGGTACGCCTATCACCCATTGGGATGAGATCCTGAGTCACATGTACATTGAATCCATTGGGAGCGATGTGACTCTCACTGTAATCAGAGACGCTCAGGAGGTTCAGCTTTATGTTCCTCGCTCCTCAATCCCAGAACCGCCGGAACCTTTTGGGATTATACCAGCGCACACCGAGATCATGATAGCTGCCGTGGATCCAGGCAAGCCTGCCGACGAATTAGGCTTGAAGCCAATGGATGTTCTTCTCGCCCTGAATGGGACGGCGGTCAAATACACACACAAAGTCATAGAGCTGGTTCAGAGTAGCGCTGGAAAACCACTACTGGTAGAGTGGAGACGCGGCAATGAAATAATGAGCGGCGTTACGATACCTTCAGATGATGGCAGGATTGGCATTCAACTAGGCCCCCGTTATACAGGTCCGCAAACGACTTTCCATTACTCCCTGCTTGAAGCATTCCCGGAGGGATTGAAATTCATGATCAACATCACCGGCCTGGCAATACAGCAGATTTGGATGATCGTTAGCGGGCAGGTTGCCTTTTCAAAAAGTGTTGGTGGACCAATAAAGATTGCTCAACTTGCAATGCAGAGTGCTGAATTGGGATTCATCACCTATCTCCACTTTGTGGCATTTCTCAGTATCACTCTAGCCGTATTGAACGTCCTCCCCTTTCCCGTCCTTGATGGTGGGCATCTTGTCTTTCTGATACTTGAAGGAGTTTTCCGACGAGAGATTCCAGTCAAGATCAAGTTGGGATTGCAGAAAGCTGGGTTGGCTATTTTGCTAGCCTTCATGGCGATAGTGGTCTATAACGATATCGTCAATTTCTAGTAACCCCACAGATCTCTCAGCCCGCTGGTCAAGGCTACAAGAGCTCACCAAGACAAACTCCTGTCAACCTGTTCTAGAGGATTGTCTATTTCCTATCTTCCAGGCTTCACCAAACCCGCTGACTGACAATTTGGCCTCTGCCACAGGACCGTAACAGAGATGGTCATTTCTACCACTTGCGAGTAAATCTTACATTCAATCCCGCTGGTATCGTCGTTTTGGCTCTATAACTGAGCGATTCTTTTGGCGCAGCCTTTGTGCTAATTAGACGGGTACCAGAGCCGAGATAATCACCAATAAAAGACGAAATAGAACGATCTTGAGGCCTTGGTCGCTGAAAACAACTTAGGTTATCTTGAGTCATGGGATATTTGATTGACGATCACAAACATAAAGTAATTTCTTGACCAAAGGGGGAAAACGATGAGGAGCATCCAACGATCATTCATACATTCAACAACCCTTCTTGTTCTCTTCCTTTCCGCAACCAGTTACATTCCCTCACGGGCAAATGCACAGGGAGATATTCTTCTTGATCCGGCACCTAT
>JAPUKJ010000214.1 GCA_027295705.1 Ignavibacteria bacterium
CGACGCCTTCTCGACCAATCTCATCCAAGTACAAATTCGAGGTATGGAGTTACCCCAGTTTCTCGAGCCGGGGATCTCCGGGGTTTCGGAAAACCAGAACGTTCCTTCTTCGTCTGCGCAGAAACGATCCGAGAGATAGAGGATTGCAGAATATTCACCGACAGTCTTACCATCGTCGCGGCCCACACCTACTTCCCCGTACTCGGGAGGGCCTTGCGGATATCGTCGAGCTGGAAGCGCTCAGCCTCCTGTAAACCCACGACATCCGACTGCCCCTCACGCAAGACATCAAACACCAATTCCCAGCGGTTTTCCCAGCTGTTTTCAGCGTCACGAGCACTGCCGCAGCGGATGTTGAAGCTCATGACTCTTACGTCTGGACCATTTTGCATTGCCTGTTTTGACGGCATGTCCACAAGCATGCACAAGTAAATCGTGCAAACAGAGAAGCTCTTGTACAACATCACGATGTCCGAAGGATATGCCTGTCACCGGACGGTGGCGTAGATGAATTGATCAAGTGTCCTGCCGTCTTTAGTAACTGCTTTACTGAAGCGACCTTCAAGAGTGTATCCTACCTTTTCCAACACTCGAATTGAAGCAACATTTCCTTCGAAACCGCTCGCGTAGAGTCTTACAAGATCAAAATTAGCCAAGGTGTAGTCAGTGAAAGCTCGGACAGCTTTTGTGGCTATTCCCCGTCCCCAAAATGGTTCGCCAAGCCAATAACCAATCTCAGCCGAACGTCGGTACACATCGCGTTGTGGATGAAGCCCGATGCCCCCAATGGCTTCGTCATTGGATGCAATAGCGAAATCTGTTTCTGGCTTTTGCTTCTTCACCTTTCGAAGCCACGCCTTTGCGTCCTGTTCGGTGTACGGATATGGAAAGGAATCGCGCAGGTTCAACCAAACATCCCGGTTGTTTGCATATTTTACTATTGCAGGTTCGTCACCTTCCATCCAACTTCGTATTTTCCACCCGCCTACAATAAGCTCCATCGCAGCTCAGGAACATCTTCGTGACCAGTCACATCAAGACTAGCACCTTCAGCATATCCACTAACTCACCCGAGGCTCCAATGCTTCCAAGACCAATTCAGCTATATCTTTTACCTGCACAGATTCGGATGCCTCTTTTTCCTTCACGCCGTCGGTAATCATCGTCATGCAGAACGGGCACCCTGTGCCAATCACGTCCGGCTTAAGTGCCAGCGCTTCTTCTGTCCGTTCAATATTAACACGCTTCCCCTCGCGCTCCTCCATCCACATCCTCCCGCCGCCTGCACCGCAGCAGAAACTTTTGTCTCTCGATCGCTTCATCTCCACACGTTCTTTTCCTACCATGTCAATTATGCCGCGTGGGGAATCATACTCATCGTTGTAACGACCGAGATAGCACGGGTCGTGAAATGTAATCTTCGCTTTCCCCTTTGCCGAGAGTTTGATCTTCCCTTGTTCGATGAGATTCATGAGAAACGTTGTATGGTGAACGACTTCATACTCCCCCTCGAACTGCCTATATTCCTTGCCAAGCGATTGCAGGCAATGGGGACATGTTACAACGATTTTCTTCACCCCATATTTGTTGAGCATAGCTACATTCTCAGTGATGAGCGTCTGGGATAGATATTCATTCCCCATTCGTCTTGCGGGATCGCCATTGCATTTTTCCTCAGTACCAAGAATCGCAAAATCAATTCCAGCTATCTTCATGATTTTGGCGAAGGACTGTGTGACTTTCTTATATCGTGCATCGTATGCGCCGGCACAACCAACCCAGAAAAGGATATCGGGGGTCTTCACATCCGCCATCCGTGGAATGTCTAGTCCTTCGGCCCAATCTGCACGGCTGGAGTGCCCAAAGCCCCATGGTGTGTAATTTCGCTCGAGGTTTGAAAATGTCGCCTTGAGTTCCTCCGGGAAGCGCGACTCGTTCAGCACAAGACCGCGCCGCAAGTCAACGATGGTGTCGACATGCTCGATCATCACTGGACACTCCTGTACACAGGCCATGCACGTGGTACAGGCCCACAGTTCCTGTTCAGTTATGAAATTATCAAGCAGCTGATGCCCTAGCACCTCCTGATTGGACCCGTTTCCATCACCCTTGTCAGATGCGGCAATCATGAGCGGAGCCTTTTCAAAAGTTCTGGCGCGAAGATCAACAATGATCTTCTTAGGGTCGAGGAGCTTACCGGTGTTGGTCGCGGGACAGGCTGCAGTGCATCGCCCACATTCAGTACATGAATATCCATCGAGCAGCTGCTTCCATGTAACGTCCTCCATATCTGTTGCTCCATACTTTGCCAAGGTCTCATCGGCCAGGTCAATCGGCTTCAGGGCACCTTTAGGGCCTAGGCTGGAGAAATAAACATTCGGAACGGAAGTTAAGACATGAAGGTGCTTTGAGTATGGGAGATAGTTCAAGAAGCCCAACACTGATAGCATGTGTCCCCAGAAGAAAAAGGAATACCAGAAGTCAGCCGATGGGGCACTGAACAAACCGGAGATGGCAACCGACAAAATCCGAGCATCGTTTGATTCTCCTTGACCCAAGACCATACGTGTGGCGTTTTGGCCAAACATCGTGAGCACTATGATAAGGATGAGTGACAGAATAAAGACTGCATCCCACTTCGAATGCCCAGTTACTTGCAATCGCCTGGGTGTTGCAATGAGTCGACGATAGAGTAAAATGACCACTGACGCCACGACGAGCACACCAATAAGATCTTCAAGAAAAATCAACGCTGGATACAACCACCCAAGGAATGAAAGCGAGAACCCCGGAAACAACCCTTCTCCAATCGACTCAACAATTGCAGCAAGGAGAATAACAAATCCCCAGAAAATCAGGAAGTGGAGGATGCCAGCAAGCGGCTCGCGTAGCAATTTGGTCTGACCAAATGCAATCTTCAGAACATTGCGAATACGTTTACCAATATCGTTGAACCGATTCTCTTCCCTGCCCAACTGGACGTAGCGGATGAGGCGCCGGAGGTTCCAACCGAAGAAGCCAAAGGCGCTTACCAATACGACCCCGAAAATAATCGAGTCGAACGACATCAGTGTGTTCCAGTTGAAGAGATTAACGAGGGATCAAAGAATGGTAGGAATATAGGGTGAAACGAAGAAAAGCGCAACTACTTGCTCGAATCTCCATCGGAAGAAAATCAGGGTAGGCACACTAGGGACAACTCACGCAACGACCATCTCGCCATCAAGAATGGTTACAGCTCGACCACCTATCTTTACAGATGACACCTTTTTGTCATGCACCTTGAGTAGTATGATCACCCGTCCCTTTCGACCTATAACATCCCCCTGCTCGCCGATGATCCTCACAGTATCACCCTCAGGTTCAACTGCTCCATTTTCGAAGAGATATACCCCAAGTGGGCCATTTGCTGAGCCGGTGACTGGATCTTCGTTGATCCCGGCTGTTGGTGCAAAGAAGCGCGAATGCACAGAAGACTTTTTGTCGACGGTCTCAACTGTGAAAACGCAAAGACCACCCAATTTCCTATTTGCCAGGAATTGTGACATGGCAAAGAAATTAGGTTTCATTGAAAAGATGGTATGGAGACGCCGAATGGGAACGTACAAGTTTTCTGCAACAACAATCGGCATGCGGTTTTCAAAGTCTTCAACCGCTACGTTGAGAATGCGCATGAGATCGAGCTTATACTGACCCGCGCGAACGAATTCTGGGACAGGAAGTCCAAAGAGCACGTCTGTCCCATGAAGACCTTTCTCAACTCTAACGGGAAGGACACCTGATTGCGTATCGACGTTGAAGTCATATGTACCAAGGTTCTTCATCCGATATAACCCGTCTTCCGCAAGTGCATGAAAGCTGGCAATGGTCGCGTGACCGCAAAGGGGTACTTCTACCTGCGGAGTGAACCACCTGATCCTCATATCAGCACCGGAAGTAGAAGCCGGTAGCACGAATGCGGTCTCGGACAGCGACATTTCCCGAGCGATCATTTGCATTTGCTCATCAGTGAGACCTGCTGCGTTCATAACGACACCCGCAGGGTTCCCGGTCAAGGGTGTCTCTGTGAAAGCGTCAACTTGCTTGATGCTTAACTTCTTGCCATCCATGGTAAGACCGGACTTGCGTCGGACTGTTTGCACAAGCTCAGCTGCGCACACGTGGTGCTCCTTCAGTCATAAGTTATTTTATGCTCCAGAATGCGATGGCAGGCGCACTGCGATAAGCTGGCTACGTTCTTTGACGTAAAATAGCAGGCCACGCTGCACGAAAAATGAGTTCGGCACGACAGCCGGGACATTTTGATTGAGTATTTCAGAGAAGATCACCTTGCCTCGTTCTTTATCAAGGACTTTGAGAACGCTATTCAATCTAGGGTTGTCCTCGGTTCCGTTGTCAACCTTTTCATAGTAATTAAAGATCGCCACATCATCATTGTCGATAATCTCAACCGGCCCTATGGTAGCTTTTGTGTCGCGATGCTTCTGTATTGCAGAGGCTATATCCGAATCTCCCAGCAAGAGCTCATCCATTGAAACGGGGAATTCGATATCGCTATCGACCATGTCAACCGAACGAACTTTCGCGTCTCTAATAACCTGTTCATTATTCCCCCACGACCTCAAAACCCCTCCAGAGCGGTGGTCCAGCTCAAACACGAGTCTCCCTTCTATGCCTTCTTTTGAGGCGAATACACTTTCGCCAAGAGCGTGCTCGAATCTCAACTCTTCATTCCGCCAGAGTGTACTGCCAGTGAGCAGATCCACCGCTATGATTATCTTATGACCAGGAAGGTCAGGTTTCGCAAATCCATGCAAAAATATTGTTTCACGGTGGATTACCTCTATCCCGGTCCACCACGGTTCACCAAACGAGATTCCCTCCCACAAAACCTCCCCTGTCATCTGGTTCAGGCAAAAAAAAGTTGCTTCTTTTCTTGCCAGATCCCTCTCCTCACCCACAAGCTTTCCATCAGCACTTGGAAGGACGCGCCAGATCACCCCCTTTGTGCTATATCGCCAGATGGGACGAAGTTCTCCCTTTCGTAGAAACTCAAACACCCTCATTCTCCGCCGTTCGGAAGGAATTCGCTAAAATCTTTGAACAAAATAACTATCAACCGATCCAACTTCAAGCCCGTTCGCAGGAAAGCATGAGTATCAGGTGCAAGGGTTCGCTTTAGCGATGCAACTAAGAATCTTCAGCTTCATCAAAGAAGCGTCTCAAGATTGGTCTCATGTTTTCAAAGGCTTTCGCACGATGGCTCAACTTATCCTTAAGGTTTTCCTCCATTTCGGCAAAAGTTCTATCATACCCCGCCGGAACAAAAATCGGATCATATCCAAATCCATGATCTCCTCTTGGAGACTCCACGATAACACCCGTGCAAGCTCCTTCGGCAAGGTGCTCAATATTGTTTGGCGCAACGAAAGCAAGGACACACCTAAACCTCGCCCCTCGCCGACGCGGTGGAACCCCTCTTAAATTCTCAAGAAGTTTCTTGCGATTGTCTGCGTATGTTGCGTTTTCCCCTGCATATCGTGATGAGTAGACTCCCGGCTCTCCATAGAGATAGTGAACCTCAAGTCCCGAATCATCTGCAAGAGCGGGAATCCGCGTCGATTGAAAAACAACGCGTGCTTTCTTCAATGCGTTTCCCTCCAATGTGTGTTCATCCTCAGTGATCGTTCCTACCTGAGGAAATTGATCAAGCGTTACAAGCTCGATCTTAAGATCGAGCAGTGCCTTAAACTCCTGCACCTTATCCTCGTTGCATGTGGCAAGAACAAGTTGCTTCATCTTTTGTTCGTACATGGAACTAGGATGTAGTAGAAACTAAAGGAGCCTTATTAAAAGATCGAGCGCATAACGTCTCGGATGAGGAGGGCGAATCTTAAGAACGGACAATTTAAAGTCCACATTACACTTGCTTCTTCACATGGTGTCCGATTGCTTTGGGAAGTCAGCCGATAATCGGGACAATCAATCCCCACGCCCGATTCATTCAATACTCATTCTACTCTATCGAGCAAGCGGCGGAGTTCTTTCTGCGCGGCACAGACCACCTGTTCTTCATCCAGCGTTGTGTGTACGCCGTCCTTGTACAGCCATTTCCCATTGACCAACACCGACCGCACATTCTCTGGGGAACAAGAGTACACGATTGAGGAATAGACGCTGTCAGCAGTGGAATCGACACTCGGGTTCCACACTCTTGCAACATCCAGAAGCACAAGGTCAGCCTTTTTTCCAGCCTCAATGCTTCCAATCTCGCGCTCCAGTCCAAGCGTTTTTGCTCCACCGAGCGTTGCCATTTCGAACATTGTCTGTGCGTTTGTCGCCCGAGGACCATGAAGAGGCTTCTGAATTAGCGCGGCAAGCCGCATCTCCTCAAACATATCGAGCCTATTATTACACGGAGCACCATCTGCACCAAGCGAGACCGTAACGCCTTTCGATAAGAATTCAGGTACCCTCGCAATACCAGAACCGAGTTTCATGTTTGCAGACGGACAATGCAATACCTTCGCCTCTCGTTGACGCAAAAGGTTCACTTCATTGTCACTCAGCCAAATGCAATGAGCGAGACAGGTATTTGACTGCAAGACACCGATGCGATCGAAGTATTCAACATTGTCCATCTTGCAGTTTCTGCGTACAGCCTCCAACTCGTGACGGTTCTCGGCGGCATGTGAGTGAAAGAGCATCCCCGGAAATCCCTTCGTCATTTCATATGCTTCTCTTAGCAATGTCTCAGTGCAGGAGAGAACAAACCGAGGCGCCACGGCGTACAGCACACGACCGTCGCACGTGTTGTGCCACTGCTCCGCCTGTTTTAAAGCTGAGGACAGGGATACTTTCGTTGATTCTTTCAACGACGGATAGATGTCGTTTTCATCCATCATTGCCTTACCGACAAACGCACGCAAACCAGATTCGTCAATTGCCCGCACAACCTGATCTTCATGGTTAACGCTTCCCATGTCCATGATTGTTGTTGTTCCAGCACGAATGAGCTCTGCGATCCCGAGCCGCGATGAAATATACATTGACTGTTCGTTGTGAGCAGCTTCGTAAGGAAAAATTCTCAGCTTCAACCAGTCTAATAATTCCAGATCGTCAGCAAGTCCTCTGAATATCGTCTGACACAAATGAATATGGGTTTGAACGAATCCCGGGATCGCCACCAGCTTCGGCACATCAATCACTTCTCCTTGAAATCCATTAAGCTCTTTCATTTCATTCCCGGTCAGAACCCGCTCAATTGTGTTTCCACTGAGCAGAATTCCCCCGTTCTCCAGGAATCGTCTGTCCGAATCCATTGTGACAATGGCCCGGACTTTTATGAGCGTTTGGTTCATTTAAGAGTTGTCAAAACGAATGTAAGTACATCACTGAGGACCGATGAGGGATTGAATCGCCTGATCGATGCTGTCAATTTCTATGAACTCGATTTTGCCGTTCCCTCGAATGCTTTTCATGTTGCTCTTAGGCAGTGCAAAACGCTTGAATCCTAATTCTCTCGCCTCTGCAACTCGCTTGTTGATCTGACTGATCGCTCGAATCTCTCCTCCGAGACCAACTTCTCCGACGGCCACAGCATCCGAATCAACTGGACAATCTCTCAGACTTGAAACAATCGACAACGCCATTCCTAGGTCAACTGCAGGCTCATCAACGCGAACACCACCTACCACATTTACAAAAACATCGTATTGCCCGATGTGAAGACCGGCTCTTTTTTCAAGCACTGCGAGCAGCATCTGAAGTCGCTTGCTGTCGAAGCCCGTTGATGTTCTTTGTGGCACACCATAGCTGGTGGGCGCAACCAGCGCCTGAACTTCAACAAGCAAGGGGCGGGTCCCTTCCATGCTTGCCACAACCGTAGAGCCAGATGTGTCCGACTTTCGTTCAGACAAGAACACTTCCGATGGGTTTGCAACCTCCCGTAAGCCGCCATCATGCATTTCAAAAATGCCAATTTCGTTTGTCGAGCCGAACCGATTCTTAACCGAACGCAGCACCCTGTACGAATAGTGACGGTCACCCTCAAACTGCAGCACCGTATCCACCATATGCTCGACAACTTTTGGCCCTGCGATAACCCCCTCCTTCGTTATGTGGCCAACGAGGAAGGCCGAGATTCCTCGTGTCTTGGCAAAGTGCATGAACATAGCAGTGGCTTCACGAACCTGACTCACGCTACCCGGTGCACTCTCAAGGTCGGGTCGGAACATCGTCTGGATCGAGTCCACGATCAACACATCCGGCTCTGTTTTCTCAATCAAAGCCTCGATGATTTCGAGGTTCGTTTCCGAGAGTATCAGGAGGTTTTTGGATGGCTTGGTGTCCAGCCGCTCGGCCCGCAGTTTGATTTGGGCAACGGATTCTTCACCTGTTATGTAAAGAGTCACATAATTGCTCAACGACGCGGCCATCTGCATCATAAGTGTAGACTTGCCAATGCCGGGATCACCTCCCACCAGCACAACTGAGCCTCGGACAATCCCTCCCCCCAGCACCCGATCAAGTTCTGGTATCCCCGTCGATGTGCGCAGTTCGTGGGAGAAGCTCACTTCAGTAATAGGCACAGGGGCCGAAGCACCCTTGATTATTGCCGATCGCTTCGAGCGTGGCTGAGCTATCGCTATCTCCTCTACAAATGAGTTCCATTCGCCGCAATTTGAACACTTCCCGATCCACCGCGGCGACTCATACGCGCAGGATTGGCAAACATATTTTGTATGAACTTTGCGCTTCATCCGAATTCAATATACTCAGGGAGTGAATGAGATTCAATGCAGGCCCAGCGCGGCCACATCACGCTCAAAGTGTTCAACGTGTTAGGAAAAGAACTGGCAACGCTTATTACACAGAACTTCCCATCCGAAGTCACAGAGTTGAGTGGAATGCAGATGGCTTCGCAAGTCGACTACTCCCGACGGGTCTATCGACCCGGCGGGTCGTGGACGACTCGTCGAGCCGAGTGTATTACTATCGCATAGAGACTCAAGGATTTGCTATGACGAAGAAAATGCTCTCGTTGAGATGACAGCCCCCTTGCAATTTGAAGTGTCGTGATTATCCGCCCCTCAGCAAAAGTGCAAGGGGCGGCTTACTTTTTGTCATCACCATCGAGTGTTTGCATACCTAGCTTTCCCCTCTGCTCGTCCATTTAGATATTGCGCTGCCTACTGTCAGTTCAACCGCCTTCTTGCTTCTTCTAGCGCAGGTGCCTATATTTTGCTGAATTTTTCTATTCACTCATTACTCAACACTGATTGCTCCGACAACCAGCACTGCTCTTACTGACTGCCTGCGCGCAATTCGCCACAAACGCCCAACCAAAGTCAATCCCACCACCCAAGAGTGAGGTGCGCGCAGTCTGGATTGCCACTGCCTCAAGTTTGGATTGGCCACACAGCTTTGACAAGATCGAGCAGCAAACGTCTCTCAGGAAGATGTTGAGTGACCTCAGATCCGCACACTTCAACACTATCTTCTTTCAGGCCCGCGCACGGGGGGATGCATACTACAAGTCCAGCTATGAGCCGTGGGCAGAGAACCTGACTGGAACGCTCGGCAAAGATCCCGGCTGGGATCCGCTTGAATTCCTGCT
>JAPUKJ010000215.1 GCA_027295705.1 Ignavibacteria bacterium
AAGAGTCTGAATGCGGCTAGTCGGTTGGAGAGAATCGGAACGTACCAGCTGCGGTCCAGGATAGATCAAGCCCTCTGTAGCGGAACTCGGGGCCGCTGTGGGTTCGTTGCCGGAGGATTCCAATTCGCCTCCCATGCCTTGCCCGCCACCTCCAATGGGAAGGTACATCACCACCCTATCCTCACTGCGATTGTTCCCGGCCCGTTGCGGGAGGGGAAATCGTTCTGTGGAGCTGTGAAAAACCGGGAAAAGCAGTATTGTGGTGAAAGCGATTGCATGAATAAAAAGGGAATAACCTAGCCCCCGGCTTGGAAAGTACGAAGGGCACAAGTTCGTCGAGGTGAATACAAAGGGTGCCGATTCGCTTGGGGGAACCGGAGCGATCGGAAGTGTAAGCATTGGTTCACTCCATTCGCATATTGGGCGCGGTGAGAGCCACAGTCAGGGCAACAAGTGTCAACATGATCGTAGAGTTAGCTCACAACGTTTCAAAACTTCATCGATTCTTTCATACGCAGGTCACCTTGCACTCCTGCCAGTCTAGGAAGCTAGCCGTCGTTTTTTGACAGATTAATGTAAAAAATTGTAAAACAATGACACCCACAGCTAGGGAGAGGACATCATGGTCGGACAGACCATTTTCCATTACAAAGTCGTCGAGAAGATTGGCCAGGGTGGTAGGGGGGAAGTCTTCCTGGCTCAGGACGCCACTTTGGAGTCACGGCGGAGGTGTGTCACCTCAGCGGTCACTATTGGTTAGCCACCATCAAAACTATTGAAATAATTGACAGATTGAACAAGGCCGTAAGGCCTTGATCGCAAAGTAAATAACCTATAAATAACTGATATTAATCAACTTATGGTTCTTCTTCCTGGGCAATCTGTTAACCAGAAGGTTTTAGGTATATTTTGGGAATGAGAGCGCGACGCTTGCTACTGGCGTTCCTCCATCCAACCTAAGAGTTCCGCATCGAAAAGAGCCGCCTCTTCGTAGTGAGGCCAATGGCCACTCTGCTCAAATATCCTGACGGTCAAGTCACGGAACTTCGGTCTGATAGGGTCCCAAAACGATGGTGGTTCCACTCGGAAGTCGTAGCGCCCCTGCGCAAGGAAAACAGGTCGGTCGAAGGCGTCCAGTCCCTGCGTGAGGTCAATGTCACGGAATCCCGGTACTCGCATGTAGTCGTCGTTGGCTTCGACCCCTTCCCACAGCGCCGACGCATCGAACCGCGGGTCGTACCAGGTTCGTGGGGCATCCCGGATGTAGCTCCTGAGGAACCGCTGCCCCGGTGGTAGCCGAGCCAGTTCCTCATTCGGAAGACGCTTCAGGTTCTCCTCCATGACTGCTTTGCGTTCCGGAGACGCGAACTCCTGCCAGTATAGGGCCATCGCTTGCATCGCTTGATCGCTGGCCGGATTGAAGACTGGGGAGCCAATAATGACGACATGTGACACGTTCTCGGGATGCCTCTTGGCGTATTCGAGTGCCATGATCGAGTGGATAGAGTGGCCCATGACGATGATGCGGCCGAGTCCGAGTTCTTGCCGGGCTTTTCCGATATCGTCTAGCTGCTTATCCGGTGCGAACTCGCTGGCATCCATGGGGCCGGGTGAGGGAGCATATCCTCGGTGATCCATGAACACAAGACGCAAGTGCTGTCGAAGGTTCTCTGAGAAGGCGCGAGGAAGGTAGATCGCACTCCCGATAACGATCGCCGTTGGGCCAGTGCCTTCGATGCGATAGCGAAGCTGGAATTCTCCAGCAGCGATTGTCCCCGTTTCGGATTCGGCTGGTGTATTTAATGCTGCTTGATCAGAAATCTGATTGTTGTTTGGTGGCGACGAGCAGGCCGCAATCGTCACTAACAGAAGAAGTATCAAGACCCAATGTTCTTGCTTCGCATGTCTCATAGTTTCCCTCCAGGGTGCAGTGTCCGAGTACTATGCGGGTTGTCTGTACAAGACGCAAGCAGCAAATTAAGAGAGAATTTCACCGCAAGACTGCCATTTTGAGTCACGGCGGAGGTGTGTCACTAGGTGTGTCACCTCAGCGGTCACTATTGGTTAGCAACCATCAAAACAATTGAAATAATTGACAGATTGACCAAGGCCGTAAGGCCTTGAGCGCAAAGTAAATACGCTATAAATCAATGAAATTACGCAACTTAGAGTTCTTCTTCCTGGGGAATCTGTTAACCGGAGGGTTGTAGGTTCGAGTCCTACCTGGGGAGCCAGCTTCTTTCATTCCTTGACTTCCTCATCCCCGTACGCTACTAAAATGAGAAAAAGCAACTCTGCTAGATTTTGCGGTTGTTGCCTGTCGGGAGGAGAACCTATGAAAAGAATATCTGTCCTAAATTGTGGTCGTTTTTACGATCGTGTTTGGTGGATGTGCTCCCGAGAGTGCTGAGCAAATTGATCTTGAGGCAGAACGTGTTGTCATCCTTGAGATCTGGCCCCAGTATTCTTCCGCTCTCAACTCGGACGATATAGATAGTTGGATGTCTTTGTGGACTGAGGATGGGGTGCAGATGCCACCAGATGAACCTGCCCTTAGCGGGAGGGATCAGATCCGCGCAAGGAACAAGGCTGTATTGGATCAGTTCAGCTTCGACATCAGCATCAACAACGAGGAAGTAAATGTTGCTGGAGACTGGGCATTTGCTCGGGGTACTTACAGCGCAACTTTGACCCCCAAAGAAGGCAGCGAGACAATTCCTATTGCCGGAAAATACATGACCATATTTCAAAAGCAGTCTGACGGGTCTTGGAAGATTCACCGCGATATCTTAATTCCAACGTACCTCCTGCCCAAGTACAGTAGGTGTGCTGAACCAGATACCGGTTTCATCGCCCGACGACCTAAAGCCTCCTCACCTGGAGAAACCGATCTGAAAAGTTCGAAAAACGTCAAGAATGGGGAGCCAATTTCAATCAACGAGTTGCACCCCCCCCCATCTTTCTCAAGATCTAATGCATTCTCGAACTGTGCTCATTTGTGTGCCCTACACACCCCAACACTACTGAATTGCGCCATCTGACTCCTCTTCTTCATTTAGATTCCTGACCATATCTCCAGCTTGCTTTGTGGGGCTGGTGTTCTGTACTGAAGGGTGTCTTTCGGGTCAGATTGCTCTGAACGAGGACAATATGGGAA
>JAPUKJ010000216.1 GCA_027295705.1 Ignavibacteria bacterium
TGACCATCCGCAAGGAGCTTATCTCCGGACCGTGTTACGTAGTGCGACGGTTGCGCATGGCCAAAGGAAACGACGATGAGCAGCGGAAGCAACCCTAGACAACAATCCCGTCCGGAGCAGTACTTGCGGGTCGGGATCGCAGAGATGATGGTGGCTCTTCTGCGCCGGGCAATCATCGTTCTAAGGATTGCAGCGGGCCGAAGGCCCCGGGACGGAACAGCTCCCTACAGAGCAGAGTTTATGGGCTAAAGCCGCTTCTCTTTTTCGGCGCCCCTTTTTTCTTCCACAACTTAGAGATCGTGTTGACATGTTGTTAGTCCTTACTTATAAAGATAGGCAGATGGGAGTATCTTTGCAGAAGTCCCATCATGGAGAGCGAACTCCCCGCCACTGAAAATGCAGGCACTCCCAAATTCGCCTTTCTTGTTGATCGCATAGAACTTCACGTTAAAATTTGGTCTCCCCTTGTTATCCTTGAGTCTGCGGAGCTCATTATGATCTACAATTCTTTTGCAGCCATCAAGACACGCTTGTTCGGGACTGCTTCCCCGTCGCATGTATTCAACGATCATAACGCAACTGCAATTGATCAGGTTTGCTTCTCCTCTTCCTGTGGACCCCGCAGCTCCAACTCCATTATCCGCATAAATCCCCGCACCAATGATGGCAAGGTCACCAGTTCTGCCTGGAATCTTATATGCAAGACCGCTTGTCGTCACAACTGCTGATAAATTCCCGTTTTGATCGAGTGCAGAGCAACTGATTGAACCGTAATCACGAAAATATGGTTCATAGCGAGCGCCAATGTCGTCATCATCTGGAGTGTGGGGGGGCAACCAGTCATCTCGCTTGGAGAGATTCTCTTTCCACTTCAACCATGCCCTTCGAGATGCATCTGTGAGAAGATCTTCTTCATGGAAACCATGCGCTTTTGCAAACTTCAAAGCGCCCTCACCAACTATCAGCACATGATCAGTCCGCTCCATCACCAGTCGTGCGACCTTTGACGGATTCTTTATGTTCCTCAGCGCTGCAACAGCCCCCGCGCGATGCGTCGGTCCATGCATAACAGCAGCATCAAGCTCAACCACGCCCTCTTCATTCGGCAATCCACCATAGCCAACGCTTGTATCGCTAGGGTCATCCTCGACGATGTTTACACCTGCTACTACCGCATCGAGTGCATCCACACCTGATCGGATCAGTTCCATCGCCTTCGTTACGGCCTGCATTCCATTGGCGCTAGCTATGGCAATAGGGTTCGTTGGTGCTTGTGCTGCTACGTGGTTGGAAACTAAGGAAGGAATCGAAGTTGAAACAAATGCTCCTGCGCCGACAGCAGTCGCCCGCTTCAGGAAATCTCGACGATTGGGTGACATAAGATCCTCACATTAGTGATGAGTGAGGCAAAGTTAGAGATTCTGGCCGCAATAATCAACGTGCGCTTTCAATTCAGATTATTAGTGAGTCGCATCTAAATACAATCCTGCACTAGGACCAACAGGTATTCCCAGGCTCATCCATGCAATAAGAAAAAGCGACCACCCGATGGTGTAGGGCAACATCGTTGCAATAATAGTCCCTATCCCAGTGTCCTTCTCGTACTTCTGAAGGTGCGTGGGAACAAAAAAACCCTGACTGTGTACGTTCGAGTCAGGGCACTCAACAATAGTAAACTTCTCATCTAGATTGGTGACAGTTGACCGGACGGCCCTTGAGTATTGGCAGATTACTCGATCATTCTGTACCCTCTTCCTTAAACAGAGTGATACCCCAGTAATGTTGATCGTCAGGTGGATCATCGTTCCAGTGATTGTACGAATGGGAGTCGTCGCTTCGGTAACGCAGCTTGTATTCTCCCTTATCTAACAGCATTGTCATATTTACCATTTTGTTCTTTCGAGCGCCTCCTGCATGGTGGCTCATAGAATAAGTCATCTCCCACACGATGTTTCCTCCAATCACGTCCTCAATCCAACCGTAGTCGTACATGTGCCGCTTCATACCTTCACCAATTGCATAAAATCGCACCTTTGTTGTCCTGTCGAGTGTGAACCGTTGAACCAGGTCTGCATCATCACCGACTTGCAAAATCTGTGCAATGATGTTATTATCTCGCCCTTCGACATATTCTGCCACCATCGCACTGTTGAATCCCTCACCAACTCCCATAACTGTAATCCCGTAGTGTTCCGGGTCGAAAGGCGGAGAGGCATTCCACTCGTTGTACGCATGAGAGTCATCCGTAATATAACCAACGATGTAATTTCCCTTCGGTAGTGGGACAATTTCATCAACATACCGGTTCTTTGAAGCACCACCTGCAGGGTGTGTACGGTCTACATCCATAGTCCAAACCCGGTTTCGCGTCTTTGCATCCATTATGTAACCGTAGTCATGCAACCGTCGTGAGTTGCTGCGCTCCCCAAACGCGTAGATCCTGATATTGATGTCGTCTTTGAGCCCGAAGCCTGCTCTTAGATTCTCAAAGTCCTTTGCTTTCGTTAGACGTACAATAACATTCTTGTCTTCGATATATGGAAGCAGTTTGAAATTCTCTTTTTCTCCTTCTTGGTTTACTGATATGGTGATACCCCAGTGGAGTGGATCATAAGGCGGAGATGAATTCCAGTCTGCCGCCGAGTGGCTGTCATCAGTAATGTGGTAGAGAACATAATTGCCTTTATCAAGGGTCAACGAGCCAGCAAACTCAAGGTTTTTCTTCGCCCCGCCTGCATGCGACGTGTTACGCAGATCCATTTCCCAGACCCGTTTCCGATTTTCGGTGTCCACAATCCAGCCGCCGTCAACCACTTCGATGTCTTTCCGTCCTTCACCAATCGCATAAATATTCAACGTCATCGGCGCGGACAACTGAAAACCCTGTTTAATCAGCTCGCTCTCTTTCAGTTTGACGGATTCCAACACAACGTTGGGTAACTCCTTCGGTGGATCAAAAGCTTTTATTGAAAAGGCGGTCGCATCGTCAACGAACATCTCGATACCCCAGTTCTTAGACCTTTTGTTCCAATCTTTGGTGATATCATCAGACCACCAGCTTTTAAACCACTCGAAGACCCCCTCACCTCGGTCTTCGTATTTCCCGAACAGTGGACTCTCACGATGGTCAACATTCACTCTGAAATGCTTGAACGTGCTATGAGAGGCAAACGTTGCAGCACTAAAATACACTTCGTAGCTTCCCGGGTCCATTTTCAGTTCATCATCAAATTTTCTATCATCACCGGAGCTTGAGGTATTGTTGACATCCATTCTCCATACGAGCCTCCGGGTGTCTGCGTCGATTATCCATGCATACGCGAACATTTCATCACTGCTTTCAGTCCAGCCATTATCTCCACCACCTCCGAGCGCCTTCACTTGAAACGTCGTCGTCTGGAGTACTTGAATTCCAACCATCTTCAGTTCCACATTACTGAAATCCTTTAAAGAAACTACCGATCTTTCCCCTGCCGCTGCAGAAGACAGTGCAAATGCCAACACGCACATTGTTATGGTGGATCTCTTAACCATGATAAACCCCCATAGACGCATAAGCGTTTGAGTAATTTTGCTGCATCAAATCCAGCGGTCATACTTCTCCTTATAAGTTACGCCATAGGGTGGTTTTTTGTTACATTGCTAGAGTTTAGCATCTTCAACAAATGTGGATATTCTTGGTATATTTGCTTGATTACAAGACAGCGTACTAATGCAATCGTGGCCCTTCCTTCAAGGGTGAATTTCCTGTCCTGAGTCGACACCTTCAAACGCACATGTCCGAAGCTGCTATAGAAGTAGAAAACTTGGTAAAGGTTTACAAAGAGAAATCTCCGCATCCTGTCCGAGCGCTGGACGGGCTAAACCTGACGGTGAAAAATGGAGAGATTTTTGGGTTGCTCGGCAGGAATGGAGCCGGAAAGACAACCTTGCTGAGAATCCTGACGACGTTGATACAAGCAACAGCTGGCAAGGCCACTCTCCTCGGGATGGATGTCAATCGCGATGCACTCGAAGTTAGGAAGAAACTCTGTGTTGTTCTCCAGGAAAACGCGGTCGACATCTTTCTTTCCGTATGGGATAATTTTGCCACATATGGGAGGTTTCATTCAATACCGACCAAGGAGATCCCCCGCCGGACCGAGCATGTGATCGAGCAATTCGAACTCAGCGATTACATCAACCAAAAAGTGATTGATCTCAGCGGTGGACTGAAGAGGAGGGTGCAAGTTGCCAAGGTATTCATGGTCGATAAGCCGATTGTGTTCCTGGACGAAGCAACAACAGGCATGGACCCTATCAACAAACGTGCAACTATCGATGCAATCCGCGATCAAGCGAAACGGGGAAGGACGATTTTTCTGACTACTCATATTCTGGAGGAGGCTGAAGACCTCTGTGACACCGTTGCCATTATCGATCACGGTAAATGCGTAGCTACCGGCGATGTGCCTACGATCAAGTCGCTCGTTTCCAACGCGTTTGACATTGCGCTTATCTTCGAGACGCTCACCAACGAGACCATACAGAACTGCAGGAGCTGCCCTTGTTAAGCTTCTCTTCCAAGAACAATACGGTTGAATTGCGCGTGCGCGGTGAGGAACTGTTCGTGCTGGATATCATCTCTCAAATCGTCCGCAACAACACCATCCTTCATATTGAAGTTAACAGCTCCTCACTGGAAGACGCATTTATCGAGTTACTGGACCGGAGAGATACCGAGCTCAACAACG
>JAPUKJ010000217.1 GCA_027295705.1 Ignavibacteria bacterium
ACCGACACGCAGGCGCTCCTTTTTCAAGGACCGGCTAATGCCCTCAGCACGAATAATGCAGCTGATTATGCGCTCACCGGCGGTGCTGCGGTTTTCACCAACAACGCCGGTGAAAGTTCAACGGTCGTGTCCGTGGAGGCGATCGGTGGTGAGGTTCCGTTGGAGTATGCGCTTCAGCAGAACTACCCCAACCCATTCAATCCATCAACAATCATTGAATTTTCTGTGCCTCGTTCCAACTATGTTACTCTGAAAATCTACGAGACGCTGGGTGAAGAGGTTGCGACGCTGGTGTCTGAAAATTTCTCTGCTGGAAGATACAAGGTTCAATGGGATGGAAGTCGCTTTGCCAGCGGCATCTATTTCTACCGACTGCAGGCTGGAGAGTTTGTTGATACGAAGAAGTTGCTGCTGTTGAAATAAATATTGTCCTAATCAAAGCCCTGACAATCGTTGGGGCTTTTTTATTTTTGGTCAGCCACTCATTTACATGTGAAAAAATTCCGCGCATGTCTTTTTATAGAACTCTCGTCTACAACCTAAGCACTTGCGCAACACCGTAAACAAGATTACCGTAACGCTGAACTGATGGAGACAGTAGACAGGTGCAGCCGCGTCGCAATTTTTTTGTGCCAAGAGCCACCCTCGAAATATGAAATGGGGGATGGGGTAAAGGAAGGGATTGAAAATGTTCCTTGGAAATTACTAACTGCACGAATGCGTGCACCAAGAGACTTGACAGAATTACTGGAGAATCTATAAGGTATTCAGAACTGCTAACAATGGCATGATCTTGTACACCCCGAGGGAGTCGAAGCCCCCAACCCTCAGATCCGAAGTCAGGGGAATTTCAGCGATTCCCTTGCGTACTAGCCAGTTTGTCACCCAAGTGCTAACACATCTGCTAACACTTTTGGGTCTCTCTGTTCGCTAACACTAGGCCCGGACCATCATGAACGCTGGGGCAAGTGGCAAGGTACGTGGTCGAGGCGCAGCCGAAGATCTTTGAATTATAGCCCACCTGTTCATGTTTGAGTACCGCTCGACGGAAGATATAAAACCTGTTTCACCAAATCAAGGTTTTCTCAACTTGAGATCTTCTCCTGCAATACACATTTCAGTTTTCTATCAAAGAGCGATTAGGTTAATAAAAATCTGAAGGTGCAGGTTTGAGTCCGGGACTGGGAATACCCTTCATAGAACATGCAAGAATCCCTTGGTAATCACAGTTACGAAGAAACTCTCGGAGCTCGCCACCGTTTGACCCTTGTTGTTGGGTGTGGTAGTTTGATATTTACACCCCCATCACTACCTTTTCATCAGAAATCGACGTGGCTCGAAGTAGCAGCTGCTGAGCCCGACACCCACATAGTACATACCAACGAATAGGCGTCCTGCCTCAAGCCAGATGATTGGTCAATGACTTACTTCGAAAATGTTGTAATTTCAAATGAAGAACCTCATCCCTGAACCACGAGGACGTTTATGAAACGATTCCTCACTTTCGCGCCACGCTCGCTCTCGCTTCTAGACTGCTGTACCTTCACAGCTGTTTTCCTTATCCTAGCGTTTTCGTCCGCTTCGGCTCAGTGGATGGATCAAAAACCATGGCTGCGATCAGAGGCGACTGATTTCCCTCGTGAACTGCTAAAACCAACAGCTGCTTCACTTGGCAGTTTTGCACGCTTTGATGGCGACAGTGTCTTCACGGTGCTGGGTCGATGGGCCTGGGGTCCGTGCGAAGCAGTTGATGTTCAGGGCAGTTATGCTTACATCGGCAATGGACCCACCCTTCATGTACTTGATGTTTCCAATCCCGTCTTACCTACGATTGTCGGAGAATACTTGACCGATGGTTATGTTTCCGACATTCGCTTGCGTGATACCCTTGCATTTCTTGCTATTGGGACAGGACTCCTCGTACTTAACATATCCAACCCATTAGCGCCTGAATTCGTCAGTGAGCTGAATATTCTTGGGGCCACTTTCCGTCTCTTTCCAGCCGATTCCTTTGTTTACGTAACTACGTTGTCTGGCGCAATGTGGGTCATTGACATCTCCGCCCCGACACTACCGGTGCTGCGTGGAGGCATACCCGTGGGGGGTATGTTTCCCAGGTGCTTAGCGGCACGAAATCGATACGTATATATGGGCAATGACGAGGAACGATACCTTGCAATAATCGATGCGACCAATCCAGATACTTTGAGCCTGTCCTTTCTTGATATTGGTGGTTGGGGGGGCAGCGCGACTGTACAGGACACAATTCTCATGGTAGGCGTGAATAGCGTCCTAAAACTGTACACCGTAACTAATCCAGCAATGCCCGTGTTCTTGGGTAGCCTTGACCTTGGCGACTGGATTTTCGGGATCACCGCGGTCGGGTCGATGGCGTATGCCGCAACGGCTGAATCAGGGACTTGTGCGATTGACATTTCCGACCCAATGCAACCACAGCTCAGGAGCAAGCTGAGGCGTACGCTGTCGACACAGTTTGGGGTTAACAGTGTCGCGGTGACAGGGCAGCTCGTGGTAGCTCCGTATTACACAGGTGTCCGTGTCATTGATGCAATGGATCCGGACTCCCTGCAGGAACTAGCGTTTTTCCCAACAGGGGGATCTGCAGAAAGGGTGGCCATAAAAGATAGCATAGCTTACATTGCCAGCGGCTTGGCTGGCCTCTGGATCGTGGATTTATCGGATTCCGAGCAACCTCGGGGCATCTCGAATGTAAATACCGGAGGATTTGCCTCGGATGTCGAAGTAGCTGACAGTTTCGCCTATGTGGTGAACGCGGCTGTGTATTCAGCCGGGGATAGCTCTCGAGGACTTTGGGTTGTTGATATTTCCGATCCATCGCATCCTCAAGTCGTTAGCCATCACACAGGTATTGCGCGCTCAAGCGGAAGTCATCCAAACACTCTTGCGCGGGAGGGAAGTCTCGTGTTCATGACTCAGGCTTGGTCGGGTCCAAATGCTGAACCCATCCTGGAGATTATCGATGTGAGTAATCCACTCCAACCTACTCAACTTGGTGTGTTTGAGGCGAAATTCTCTGCTTACTACGTCGATGTGAAGGATAGTATAGCTTATCTGGCAAGTCCAGACAGTGGATTGAGGATTATCGATTGGCATGATTCGTCTGATCCTCGTCAGATAAGCAGAGTTCTGGGTTCGGCCCCTGGTGTCGCTGTGCGAGACACCCTGGTATTTGTAGTCACAGACACTATTTATGTTATCAATGTGTCCAATCCGTTTGTTCCGCATGTTCTTGGGACTGGACCGACGGGAGCCTTTGGGAATACCAGTTTTGACGTAACAGTGGATCGTAACTTTGTGTATTGGGCGGGACGTCAACTGGGTCTCGTTGACGTTTCTAATCCTTTTTCCCCTACTCAAATCGGAAACTTCTCAGGATCCAATTGGGTGCGTGGCGTTGCGGCAGAGGAGAATACAGTTGTTTTTACAGACGTAACCCGAGGTGTATGGATCCTCCGCAATAAACTTGTTACCGCTGTAGAAGATCAACAATGGCATTCGATACCAGAATCTTTTGAATTGTATCAAAATTATCCCAATCCCTTTAATGCACAAACAACTATTGAATTTTTTGCTCCGAA
>JAPUKJ010000218.1 GCA_027295705.1 Ignavibacteria bacterium
CCTGTGAGGTCCAGAACCATCACGACCGCTTCCAATCTACGTCCGGGACCACACAGAACATGTCTTTTTAGGGTCTTCCTCTTACAGTCCTAAAAACACACATATACATAGGACTCTTTTAATGCGTCGATTAATTGCGTCTTGGCTCCCTTGACAGTCTTTTCCTGTGTGATATTGGTCCCTTAGTAACAATACAGGAGGCCATTATGAGGCTCAGGACCTTCGGGCTTATTAGTACTCTCGTTGGACTGCTCGCCGGGCCGTTGCCAGCCGAAGCGCAGCAGCCGAAGAAGGTGCCACGGATTGCGATTTTATCGATTAACCGGCCTGGTCCACGAGCAACCATCGATGCACTCCTCCAAGGTCTCCGTGACCTCGGCTACATCGAAGGACAGAATATTATTATTGAATACCGCTTTGCGGAGCGGAAGTATGATCGATTGCCTCTCCTCGCTGCTGAGTTGGTAAGCTTCAATCCTGACGTTCTCATCACCAGCACGACACCGGGTGTTCGGGCTGCAAAAAAGGCAACAACGTCCATCCCAATCGTTGTCGGGTCTGCCGGCAGTCTTGTGAAACGGGGATTTGTCAAAAGCCTTGCGCGACCGGGTGGAAACATCACAGGGATGACATTTTATTCAAAGCACGCGCGTATGAGTAAACAACTAGAGGTACTAAAAGAGGCGGTTCCGAAAATTTCTTATGTGGCCCTTCTGGTCAATCCAGCCAATCCTGGGACGGCATTCCAGGGTGATCTAGGGGGCGTATCCCGCACTCTTGGCATTCGGCTTCAGCGAGTCGAAGCCCGTGGAGTTGATGAGCTTGAAGCTGCTTTCTCGGTTATGGCAAAAAGCGGCGCTAACGCGCTCCTAATGGCGAACGACGCGATATTGAATCAAAATCGAAGACGGATCACAGAGCTTGCGGCTAAGCGACGTCTGCCGTCCATCTCACACAGAAAACACTTCGCGGAAGCTGGAGGTCTCCTGGCGTATGGTACGAGTCTTGCGGATATGTGGCGCCGAGCTGCGACTCATGTCGACAAGATATTGAAAGGTATTAAACCTGGTGACATTCCGGTGGAGCGACCAACGAAGTTCAACCTAGTCGTCAATCTGAAAACTGCCAAGCAACTCGGCATCACGATCCCGTCGTCGATTCTGTATCGGGCCGATAAAGTGATCAAATAAAATCTGCTGTGCAGGACTCTATTAATGCGTCGATTAATTGCGTCTTGGGATGAAATCGGCCTGTAAGTGCCTGCCAAGACTTCCCTTTCTAGCCTATTGACATGCCTCCCTACCAGACTCTACCAGAGCAGCAAGCAAAAGTGCGAGTTAAAAAATAAGCAACAGCCTCGTCAAGCATTTGTTGGGACACACGGCGGTGTATCGGAACCGATGGAGGTGTTAAAGTAACGACGACGGATAGTGAAGGGCGAAACCGTGGCACGGAGGAATCGGGTGCTGAAAATCTGCTCGCCAGGATTTGTGGGGGCGCCGGGGAGGTAACTCCCCGGCTCTACCCGGACATTTAAAGGCTTTATCGACACCTTCCGCCAGGCGCTGCTGGCGGACCGGCACGGGGTAGTGGTGGTGACACCGCCCCGCAAAGGAATGACCACGCCCTACACTCCACTCCTCCTCAAGCTCTGTGCAAGGTTGCGCAAGGGGGTCGAGACGGTCGGCTCTCACCTGACCGAACGCTTTGCGGTGGCACGCATTCGCGTCCATGATCTGTGGCACTTCCAACATCGGCTGATTCGTAAAGTGCTGGAGCATACCGTGGGCGTGTTTCTGAATCTTCAACTGCGGCGACCCTCCCTCGACCTCAATAGTCTCGTGGCAGTATAACTCTCAAAGGAGTCTCACATTAGGTATTTTATTTTGTTTCTTTAGCAAGGCTGTTCTCAATAAGTTGTGTTGTCTGAAGGTTTGGAGCAAAAACACGCTGACCAACTGCCCCGGTAGTAATCAAGCCGCCTGTACCATACTCTCTGGAGCAAGAGCAGACAAGCATATATACGCCCTGACATCGTGTTTGTCACCGGCTACCGTGTCTGACAGGATGGACCGTAGTTAAAAACAGTCCGGAAAGGAACTGAAAGATCACCATGAAGAACGTTGTCACTTCTGAAGTTGTGGTGGCGTATTCACAGTGTCCTCGGAAAGCATTCCTCCTTCTCAGCAGGGAGGACAAAGAGACACCTCATGACTATGTATGCATTGTTGAAAAGCAGGCAAGTGTTAATCGGGCCGAATACCTAAATGCCCTCAGGCAAAAGAACATCGATGTGGGTTCCTATGTCGACAATATTGATAGCAACAGGGATTTTCTTATCGATGCAGCTCTCAAAGCCGGTGACATAAAGGCTTACTGCGATGTTCTAACGAAAGTGCAAAGGAACTCGTCCTCGGGCAGCCATGGTTACGAACCAACGATTGTTGTTGGCACTCATGGTATTACAAAAGAGCAGAGAATCGAGCTGTTATTTGTTGGCTATGTTCTCGGACAAAGGGAGAATAAGTTTCCTGTGGCTGGAACCATTGTTGGCGCGGACGGGCAGGCCCATAGAGTAAAATTGGAAAATAATTATAAGCTGTTTAGGACGATCATGGAAACCTTGAGAGAATGGATTGCAACATCGTCCACCGACCCACCTCCGGTCATTCTGAATCGACATTGTCCCTACTGCCAATTTCGCAACGAGTGCACCGCAAAAGCAGAAAAAGATGACGACCTCAGCCTCCTGGATCGCCTGACTCCAAAGCTTATTCGGAAATACCACAAGAAAGGTATCTTCACGGTCAAACAGCTCTCCTATGTGTTTAAGCCGAGAAGAAGCAAGAAACGCAGAAAAAACACACCCGTAGCTTTCAAGCCAGAGTTACAGGCTTTAGCAATACGGACGGGAAAAATTTACCTTCAGGAACTTCCAGAAGTGTCCAGACATCAAGTGGAGCTGTTTTTGGATCTCGAAGGCATATCAGACCAAAACTTCCACTACCTGATCGGCCTACTGGTATGTGAGGGCGAGAGTAGTTCTTATCATTCGTTCTGGGCAGACACTATTCAAGACGAAGAAAAAATCTGGACCCAATTCCTTGAAAAGGTGAATGAATATTCTGAAGCGCCAATCTATCACTACGGCAGTTATGAGCCGAGAGCCCTTGACAAACTGGCAGTAAGGCATCGGACAAGCTGCGATGCGCTCAAAAAGCGTTTGGTCAACGTCAATTCCTACATTTTCGGCAAAGTGTACTTTCCGGTACGGTCAAATAGCTTGAAGGATTTGGGCAAGTTTATAGGCGCATCTTGGACATCTCCCGACGCGTCCGGCCTGCAAAGTCTTGTTTGGCGGCATCACTGGGAGGAGACTCAAGGTAGCGATTATAAGAATATGCTGGTTACATATAATGAAGAGGACTGCCAAGCTCTACGACTCTTGACTGAAGAACTTTTGAAGCTACAAACAACTGCCGATTCTCAGCTACATGTTGATTTTGCTGATCAACCAAAGAAGAACGCAACGGAAATCGGTGACCAGATCCACAAACAATTCAAACAAATCCTCAAATCTGCTCATGCTGAGTACGATAGGAAACGGATTAGCATTCGGCCCAAAAGTGGCACAGAAAGTATTGAGAACAAGAAACCTGGTGCACAGAAAGGTCATCAAGGATACCGAAGGATACCTCCTTCAAAAGCGGGAAAAGTAATTCGGGTGGCATCAAGAAGAAAATGCCCAAAACATAAAGATGAACCTCTTCGATCTAAGGAGATGGCTAAGAAAACTATTATTGATCTTGTGTTCACAAAGAACGGATGCAGAAAGACCATTATAAAGTATATGGGAATGAAAAGGTACTGTCAGAGGTGTTGCAAATATTATTATCCACCTGGTATCGAGAAACTTGGTACACAATTGTATGGGCGTGGGTTTCAAGCCTGGACAATCTATCAAAGAATTGTTCTCCGTTTGCCATATCGTGTCAGTATACAGATGATGGAGGATTTGTTTAGTGAAAGAGCAAGCGATGGTAGCCTCATAAACTTCATAAAGAACTTCTCCCAGTATTATGCTTCTACAGAAAATATGTTGCTTCAGCGCATCTTGAAAAGTCCTTTTGTCCACGTCGATGAAACACGACTGAATATCCGAGGAACTGATCACTACGTGTGGGTATTCACAGATGGAAAGCACGTAATATTTAAGATGACCGAAACACGAGAGGCCACCATTGTGCACGAGGTTTTAAAAAATTTCAAAGGCGTGTTAGTCTCAGATTTCTACGGTGGTTACGATTCTGTACAATGCGAACAACAAAAATGCCTGGTTCATCTCATCCGAGACCTTAGCGAAGATCTCTGGAATGCGCCGTTCGATACTGAATTTGAGTCGTTTGTCTTGGAAGTGAAGAATTTGTTTGTGCCTATTCTTGAGGCAGTCGGGAAGTATGGCTCAAAGAAAAGGCATCTCAACAAATTCCAGAAACCCGTAGAACAGTTTTACAAGAAGAATATTGTCGACAGGGACTATAAGGGCGAAACATCAATCAAATATCAGAAACGTTTTCAACGCTATAAACAAAGCCTCTTCACATTCCTGGAGAAGGACTCGATTCCGTGGAATAATAACATGGCAGAAAGGGCTATCCGGCACCTCGCCGTACAAAGGAAGATATCAGGATATTTCTTCGAAAGCTCTGCTCACCAATACTTGGTGCTACTGGGGATCGGGCAAACCTGCAGGTTCCAAGGCAAATCGTTTCTCAAATTCCTCATGTCTGGCGAGAAAGACGTTGACAAATTCAAAGCATCCAGGCGTATCAAGACTTCAGCTCCCGTTGGCCGCCAAGCAGCAAGGGAGAGCGACAAGCTGGTGAATGTCCATGAGGAGACGTAGGGAATTCTAATCTCCTCGCCTCATCATTTGATTTGCCTCAACGCCTGGTTAATTTCCTCAAGGTCAACTTTTGACCCTTCCTACAGCCAGTTGACGTAAAAACCCCTCGCCCGGCTGGAGCTAATGTCTAGCTCTGCCCGAAAATCCAACTTTAGGTTGACATAATAAGTCGTTATCGGATATTGTCCGCCCAGAACCACGGAAGCTCGGCCGGTTTGCCACTCCGGTCGTCGATGGCGGCCCTTGAAGGCGGGCTGATCGGTGGGGGTTGCGGAAATACTCGGGTGCTCGGTGGCGGAACCTTAAAAGCAAGTTCCTATCATTACATGACCAACCACGACGACAGAGTCATTCAGATGCTGGACGATAAGTCCTTCCACATCGAGTTCCACGGCTACCTCTCCAACGACGCCAAGCACGCTGTCATCGCCCTAGACGGGCTAGGCGCGAACGCCGAAGACATCGCGGCGTACGTCGAGGATTACGCGACAACCACCTACGGGTTCGGTCTGGAGCCTCCGAAGCAATCGGACATCGAGCTCACGGAAGCGAACTGGAGGGACTTTCTCGGCAAGC
>JAPUKJ010000219.1 GCA_027295705.1 Ignavibacteria bacterium
AAGAACGGCGCGAGATGAATGCCGACAGTTTAATTGTGCCGGTGTTGGGTGAGAAAGCCGTCGTGACCGCAATCCCTCGCAAGAAGTTGAACTCATCGGTAGAGCGGTAGGGGCGAGGACCAATGCCAGATTTCTTTAAGATCCCCACCGCATCGCTCCCTTTTCCAAACGCTGAGCTTCGCCAGAGAACCAGACCCTGACCGGCTTCCACTGTGTAGTCCCCTACAATAGCCTGAGAGAGTATTGACCAGTCTTCTACCATCACATAACCTGAGGCAAAGGCATCAGAATATCTCTCCCCAGCATCCTTTTCAAACAGAGCGCCACCTTGAAACCCAGGGGATTCAAAAAAAGACAAGCGATTGTATGTCTTTATCGATGAACCAACATATGTACCATCCTCGAAACCCCTGCGCGGCTGCAAATCGCGAACTGCCCGGGAACGGAATTGGAGCATACCCGATCGCGCCTGGTAAAGTCCAGGCCGTTCAACGGTCACATATGGATGCACCTTCTCGAAAACCTCCTCACCGATATCCTCGACAAGGGCAAGTTCACTCACCGTGCCAAACCTGCCCACTGACTTCCTGTAGTTGATAATGGCGCTCGCATCCGATGGAGTAATCCCCGGCAGAGTCTCCAATTCTTCCTTCGACACTCTGTTCAGATCAAATGGGTGTTCTTGCAGCCACAAGAGTAAGTCTAAGAGTTCGGAATCCTCGTTCTCAGTCAAGACTTGATCGAGAAGCCCTTCCCGGGCCAGAACATCCTCATCCACATCGAACGAAACGACGGAGTCCGGGAATGATGGTTCAATTGCTGAACCTTGTGCGTATAGACTTGCAACAATGCTACAGAACAAGCAGATATAGAGCAGCAAAATTCTCACTTACAATTCACTCAATAGCAATGACAAAGAAAAGTAGTGGGTCATTCCTAAATCAACATGGGTGGAGAACGCGTAGTCAAGCTGCACAAAGGAGTAATGCAAACCCATTCCAGCGTTCAAAGTGGATGGATCGCTAGATGTCCCACCACGTATGTCAACAATATCAAACATGCTATACTCAATGCCGACATGCAGCTCCGCCGGGTATCGAATATCCTTGACGATATCAAGGACAAGCGTGGCTTCTCTGATAGGCATGTAGCTGATGCCGGTTGAGTAAACTTGAGGAAGTTTTTCCTTCGCCTCGCCGATGGTTGGAGCGTTAAGATTCAGGCCGGCAAACCCCCATCGAATGTCCTCCGTTACCTCTACAAGAAAACCTGCATCCACGCCAAGGGTACCGTCGTTCCCGTAATTCCGAATACTCAGCGAATAATAATTAACATGCAGACCAACAGCGAACCGGTCAGTTACGTTCATCCCGTATGAAATACCCAGGATGATTTCACGATATAATTCGAAACCATAACGTGACGCGGAACCAGCAAACGTCCCGACTGACGTGGGTTCAACATACGAGAATGAGCCACGCGCAAGTTCGCTTAATCCAAAAGGTTGAGGCGAATAAAAGAATGAAACAGTTCGCTGGGGAATCGTTTGGAGCGCCGCGGGGTTGGAGAAGGCCGCCCACGGATTATTCACTGTCGCTACCGATGCCCCTCCCATTGCAATAGGTCTGCTGCCTCGAGTGGTCCTTTCAAACGCGCCAAACACCGGTTGGATTTGGCATAGGATCAACAGAACAAGAACAATTCGGTACATGTTTTCCTCCACTTCATTACTTGTTGTTGCAGGCAGTGGTCAACACTTGCCTTGATGCCTTGCTGTAAAAGCATTATATTAATTTGGTATCAGTTCCAAATAATCGCTGAAAGAATACTATGCTTGGAAAAGCTTTTTTATCGAGCCTTTATTTTATCATCGTAAGCGGCCTCCTGGCCATTTCGGTCCATGCGCAGGAAGTCGATTGCACAGTTCAGGTAAACTATGAGGCGGTTTCCACAACTTACAAGGAGCTCCTCCGCGATTTTGCTTCGGACATTTCCGACTATATCAACAATTACAAATGGGGATCGGACGATCTGGATGAGAAGGTGAAATGCACTATAAACATCTTCTTTACGCGCGCAGTAGGAGAGAACCGTTACTCGGCGCAGGCCTTTATCGGTAGTCAACGGAAGATTTACAGAATGAACAAAAGCAGCGCCGTTGTAAGATTGTTCGATGAGAATTGGGATTTTACCTATCTGGATAGGATACCAATCGAACACAACCTCTACTCTTTCAATGAACTCACAAGTTTCCTGGATTTTTACGTTTATATTATCCTCGGGTATGACTATGACTCGTACGAGCAGCTCGGCGGTACGTCGCTCTTTCAGAAAGCCGCGGATGTGGCTAACCTGGGAAGATCGAGAGGACAAAAAGGTTGGCAGCGAAGGACAGGCTCATACAGCCGCGTTCGGCTCATCGATGAAATTCTAAACCAAAGGTTTACACCCGTCCGCTCGGCACTATATACATATCATTTTGCCGGACTGGATTCCCTCTCCATCAACCCGGTGCGGGGATACAAGAACATAATTCAGGCAATCCAATCAATCGGGGAGGCCAAGCGAGACGTCGACCCACGCAATCAATTTATAAAGGTCTTCTTTAACACCAAGTACCTCGAACTTGCCGACCTCTTCAAAGACTATCCTGACCAATCTGTATATGCTAAGTTTGCAGTGATCGACCCCTCCCACAAGGCCACATACGAGGAATACCGCACGGGCAGCCGGTAGTTTGCAAAGGATGTAACAAACGGTCTCTCGCCCACGTGAGGTAGTGTAACATTTTATTCAGAAATGAGCAAGGAAGAATTTCCAAGATCTACACCTGGAAGTTGAATATCTAAATCCTAATTCGGCTGGTTTGTACATAGTTCGATTCAAAAACAATTCTCGTTCCATTGTGCACGACATTCATTTGCAACACAACTTATTTCAAAAGGACAGTACATGTTAGCATTCATCTATGCCCATTAGGGTTTTTCTTTTCAGACAACCGCACCTTCAGTGAATATCTATTATGTATTACATTTATATGGGCCTTACAGCGGGACTATATACTGCCATAAGGGCAATGATTCTTTAATGCCAGTAAGGCAAGTATTTTTGCATACCTGCACTCAATTTACATACAACTAGTTACAGATCCTCTGTCTTTTCTAGTGCGGCTGACAAGGTCGAATGCCCATATTACCGGCGTCAACTCTTCATTTGGAGGTTATTGATTTGTTTCCCATCGGGAACTTGCTTTTCCATGTCGCCGCTGTGTGGGTGTAGACCATCTACATTCGCGTGCTCCACCCCCCTCCAAGTTGCGATCTGTCTGATGATCTTCCGCCGGACTTCATCCCGCAGTGAAGGGACCTCTTCTAGTGTCATGCGCGTGGTTTCGATAGGCGGGAGCACTCTGAGGAAGATCTCCTGCGGCTCGGTGAAGACCCACTGATGCTTCGGCAGGCAGTCACGAGACCCTTCCACTGCTATGGGAAGTACCGGAACCTGAGCCTTGATCGCGAGGTGGAAAGCGCCTTCTGAGAAG
>JAPUKJ010000022.1 GCA_027295705.1 Ignavibacteria bacterium
GATGCGTGAGATCCTGCGATTTCTTTCCGAACCGTAGACCCGAGTTGTCGAACTACGAGTTGTATCTGACAGCGATGTTGCAACCCTCAAGAGGCCTCACAAGCGAAGCCGTTAGGCATCAAAAATAAACATCAGTTAACCAAATGACAATCAGCCAACACTGAAAAGAAGAACATACTATGAGTATTCATATAGGTGCTAAGTCGGGGGAGATAGCCAATACAGTTTTGTTACCAGGAGATCCACTCAGGGCGGAACACGTCGCTAAACAATTTCTAGAGAACCCTGTGTGTTATAATAAAGTTCGTGGCATGTATGGTTTTACAGGTAACTACAAGGGCAAACGCGTCTCTGTCCAGGGAACGGGAATGGGAATTCCCTCGATTTCAATCTATGTCAATGAACTGATATCCGACTATAATGTGACCAATCTCATTCGCATAGGCACCTGTGGCAGTATCCAATCAACCGTTAGTCTCAAAGATATTGTATTAGCTATGACTGCCTCGACTGATTCCCAGGTAAATAAGTTACAATTTCAGGGAATGGATTATGCACCTTCGGCCAGCTTTCCTTTGCTGAAAAAAACTTACGATCTGGCGGCGGAGAGGCACATTGAGACTAAGGTCGGCTGTGTGCTGAGCACCGATAGGTTCTATCATGATGATCCTGACTATTGGAAGTTGTGGGCACAGTATGGCATCCTAGCTTTAGAAATGGAGACCTCGGCGCTTTATACGCTTGGAGCGAGGTACAGCGTCAACGTATTATCGATTCTGACAGTAAGCGATAATATATTGTCAGGCGATAGGGCTAGTTCAAAAGAACGAGAGAAGTCGTTCACTCAAATGATTGAACTAGCCTTGGATGCGACAGCTTAGATTAAGCATTGGGAGCGCGAAGAAGCTGCATCCTTTTACAATTCATCTTCGAGTCATTGCTGCCGGCATTCATTGGGGGAGCGATAGGCTTGTTGTTTTGTCTTGGAGTAGTTTCAGTAGTGAAAATGATTCCCTCAGACGACGGCCCGATGCAGTTCCTTGGCAAGCCAATACTATCCGTTGGTCTCATGCTCTTGACAACTGGGATCCTGGCTCTCATCGGTTTGCTCGTGGGTTTCTTTCCTACACGGAAAGCTGCATTAGTTGATCCGGTCGAGTCTCTACGATACGAATAGCGGATGAATCGCCGCCGATTTTTCCAAAGCAATATGATTGTTTTTCTTAAGCATGCTCCAGCCAATCCAGAGGCGCAATCACATATGAAAGCAGACTATATGTGACTTACATGCTCTGTCGAAACAAAGTGTCTGATTTTGCGGTTTGGAAGTCCGTCTTCGATTCGCATTCGGAAAGGCGGGTCTCCGGGTAGAGAAAGTTTTGCGTAACGTTGACGAGCCAAACGAAGTGTTCATATTGTTTCAGGCTACAGACATCGACAAGGCGCGCTCCTTCGTAACCTCACCTGATGTTCCCGAGGCACAACAGCAATCTGGTGCCGTCGAAACGCACATATATACTTTCTCTCCTGATGGACTAGGTTAGGTGGCCGTTCCTCCCGATATTTTTCACTCCTTGACGTTCCCCGCGCTTGCAATCTGATTCGGACAACTGCTTTGAGTAAACGGGCAGTGGTCCGTGCACGATCATTTTTTTGCAAGAAGTATGATGTGTTACTCAAGAGAATCTTGCCTGCACAGATCTTTGCAGTTTCTAAGGTTGACATTGTGAAATCGAAGCAACAATATGGAATCCCATTTTGTTTGGTGCGCGAACTACAATCACATCAACTCCACTAATGAAGGCTGACGTCGGCGGTTCCTTCCCCCATCTTTTCCAAGATAGCTGTTTTGCTTGATCATGGTCACGCGAAAGTAGGTGAAGTTGCATTATGTGGTGAGTTGCGGCACAAAAGTTTGGTATTGCTGTATTCTCCATTTTGATTTCTTGTAGTGCTTTATCTATATTTTCCTCACAAAAGTTCTGATCCAATCAGATGATACCACTTTTGCGATCGAACAAAAGTCGGTCCTTTTCTCTTAACGAATCACTCTCTCTGTGATGACTGATAGTCGGGGAGAAATTCTATCTCACTACGCACAGTAATTTCCTGAGATTCAATGCCATAGCTTCAGTTCGTGATGAGATTTCCGTCGCGGGTAATTCAAACAATCAGGCCTCGCTGTTCTGGCTCCATTATCTGTATTGTAAATCTGGAACACGATTTTATTTGGCAAAATATTTCATGTTAATATTTAAGAGGATCACCTGGGTTGAGCTAATAGGTTTAGCGTTGCCGTTAGCAGCTGCGCCTTTGACTGCGCAAACGTCTATCCGTTTTGCTGCTTTCGGCGATTATGGAGAAACCTCAAGATCTGAGGCACTGGACAACTTGGTTGATAGTTTAAATCCTGACTTCATTATCACAACTGGAGACAACAGCTACGGGTCTATCCCCATCGACGATCAGATTGGCAGATACTACAGTGACTACATCGGTAGCTATGCCGGAGCATACGGGTCAGGATCAACCGTGAATCGCTTTTTTCCATCGCTTGGCAGCCACGACTATAACGATGGTGGTGGCCTCAATGCATATTTGGCTTATTTTACCCTGCCGGACACGGGTATTTTGAATAACAATACCTCCGGGAATGAGCGCTACTATGATTATGTCCGGGGGCCAGTACATTTCTTTGTCATCAATAGCTACCGCGATGAACCTGATGGCCTTACAAATACGTCAACACAAGCTCAGTGGCTGCAAGCTCAGTTGGCTGCATCGACTTCACCCTGGAAACTAGTCTACATGCACCATCCTCCGTACTCATCAGGAGAACAGCATGGCTCGACAACCGTGATGCAGTGGTCGTATGAGGATTGGGGGGCCACGGCTGTTTTAGCTGGCCATGATCACACCTATGAGCGTCTCATAAGAGATGACAACAACGACAGTATCGACTTCCCGTACTTTGTCACTGGTCTCGGTGCAAGGGTTCCTCGCGTGTTCAACTCCATCCCTGAGTCTGGCAGTGTTGTGCGGTACAATGCCGACAACGGAACAATGTTGATAGAGGCAAACCTCGACAGCATCGCCTTTGAGTTCTATTCGGTAGAGGGCAATCCTGGCGGCACGCTTATCGACTCGTACACGATAATTCGGGGGTTGATGGATACTATTCTCGTGCAAGTGGGTTCAACGTGGAAATATCTAGACGATGGCTCAGATCAAGGCACTGCATGGCGTGGAGTTACATTCGATGATGCCTTATGGTCCTCAGGGCCTGCGGAACTAGGTTACGGTGATGGCGACGAAGTGACTGTGGTCAACTGTGGGCCTAATGCGCCCTTCTGTGAATTCGATAATTTCATTACGACATACTTCAGGCATTCTTTTGAAGTTGCAAATACTTCTGTCTTTACCAGTTTAGCACTCAGCGTCCTGAGTGATGACGGAGCAGTTGTGTATCTGAACGGCACAGAGATCTTTAGAACTAATATGCCACCAGGAACAATTACGTATACGACCCTGGCGTCCTCAGCGATATTCGGCGCCGCCGAGACTACCTTTGACAGTACGACCATTGCCCCAGGTGATTTACGAAATGGCGCAAATGTGTTAGCAGTCGAAGTTCACCAGTGGAGTAGCACTAATCCCGATAATAGTTTCGATCTCAGGATTGTTGGCAGTACGTTCGAAGATCCTGTTCCCATTCAGCTTGGCAGCTTCAGTGCGGTAGTAGTTAGCCAGACAGAAGTACAGCTTGACTGGATGACGCTCACGGAGACGAACAACTACGGATTTGAAATGCAGAAATCGGAGAATACCCCTGAAAACTACGAGACAATTCCTCATAGCTTCGTCCCCGGCCATGGCACTACGATTGTGCCCCACTACTACAGCTACACAGACATAACGGCAAGTCCGGGGCACTGGTATTATCGTCTTAAGCAGATCGATCTGGACGGAACGGTCAACTACAGTGACGGTGTTGAGGTGGATATTCTGACCCCCGTGGAAGAGGGGTTGACACCGTTGGAATTTGCCCTGCTCCAAAACTATCCGAACCCCTTCAATCCCTCTACGGAGATCAAATTCTCAGTGGAGAAAACGTCGTGGACAACGCTGCATTTGTATAACATTCTTGGCCAAAGCATAGCAACATTATTCGACGATATTGCCGAAGCGGGGAAATATCATCGAGTCAAGGTTGATGGCACGAACCTTGCCAGTGGGCTCTACGTTTACAAACTGCAGAGTGGCGTGAAGACCCAGGTCAAGAAGATGCTGCTGCTTAAATAGGTTAGGAAAGGGCTCGTTCTCAAATGAGGTTGTGATAATGTTTGTTTGAAGAAGTGTAGTTGCACAAAAGCCGTAATGGAACCCTACGATTCTTTTGATTTTCATCTTCTTGTTCTGCTACATCCATAAGTTGTATGATTCGATCAATCTGGGGAACGCGCCATGAACCCCAAGCAATATCCGTACGCGAGAATCAAGCCAATTATCCAGCCCCACGACTCATCTTGAATTATTAGCCCTGTAAGCGAAAAGACAGTGTAGGCACCAAAAAGGAAGCTCATTACAAATAGGTGGTTGCAGGAAAACTTTTTCCTCTTCTTTCCCATTATGCCGCCATCCTTTCCCATGTTGTTTTAGTCAACAAATCCCCCCACGTCTAGAGCCTTCGAGTGATTCCCGCTTCCATCGCAGAC